>JAEWAH010000217.1 GCA_023391725.1 Bacillota bacterium
AGTTGGGCATACCTCCACACAGCGCCCACAGAGAATACAGCGCGCCTTGGCCGGCGTAAAATCCTCTTTTATCCTGCCGCTTGGGCATACTTTAGCGCAATGTCCGCAGCTTACGCACTTGTGCGCGTAATGGAGCAGTTGTGGTCTTGGCGACAGGGATTCCGGGTTGTGGCACCACAGGCAGGAAAGGTTGCAGCCCTGGAAAAATACTACCGTCCGCACGCCGGGACCGTCTGAAAGCGAGCAGCGCTCTATATTGAAAATCATGCCGTCATTCATACGCATACGGCTTAGCATACCGCGTCCCTTGCGATGATGTCATCCTGCCCGGTCTTGTTCATATCCACAAACACAGCACTGTACCCGGTCACGCGCACCATCAGGTCCCTGTGCGCATCGGGATGCGCCTGCGCGTCGTACAAGTCCTGAACGCTCGTGGCGCTGACCTGCGCCTGCATCCCGCCCCTGTCGAAATACGTGCCCAGGATTGCCGCCAGCATGCGGATGCCTTGCTCTCCCTTGAAGAAAGAGCGCTGCACCGTGATGTTCTGTGCTCCCGACATGATCCGGCCGGCAGGGAGCTTTACAAGCGAGTTCAGCCGCGCGGTGAGGCCCTGCAGGGAAACGCCGGGGGAGGGCTGCCAATTCTGGCTGACCGGTGTCCCGGCCAGGCGGCCATCGGGGGTAGCGCCTGTGCGGTGGCCGATCTCGATATGGCGCGTGTCCGTTTCCACAGAAAGGCGCAGGATGATGCGCGGGCCTTCTGTCGGTTCCGTTTGATGGAATACTTTGTACGCCGTATCCGTCAGCATCTTCAAAAGTTTGCTGGCGTGGCCGTCGGCGGCGGGATCGTCGTTGCCATACTTTTTTGCTTTGCGGCACAGAAGAAGGATATCGTCATACCCCGCAAAGTCATGGGTGAGCGATTCATGCAGCTTTGCTAAGGAGACGCTTTTGTTTTGGAATACGATCTCATCGATGGCCGTAAGGCTGTCGGCCAATGTCGCAAAGCCGCCGATAGTATAGGCCATGGGGTAATACTTGCTGCCGCCGCAAAAGGCGCTTGCCGCCTTTGAAATGGGATCGCGGAAGAAGCAATCCTGAAATTGCAGCGCGCCTGGTGCCTCCGCAAGGAGCATTTCGCGGGCTTTGATTGTCCTGTCCATGCGGAAACGGAGGATGCTTTCAAAACGTCTGCCCAGCGCGTCATATACCGTGTCGATGGATCCCGGCGCTTCAGGGAGCGCCGCCAGTTCGTTCAGCGCGTCAAGGAATGCGGCGGGAAGGTTGTCAAAGGGCTCTGGCGAAGTGATGTATGCCCAGTCCTCTTTGGAAAACCGCCTGCCCCAGGCGTGCAGCCAGCCTGTACCGGTAACATCCATGCCCGCAAGACACGGCCAGTTGCAGCCGTAAAACTCAAAATTACGCGCGTCCTCGATGTCCGCCCCGGCGTTTTCGTAGGCTGTGGCTGTGTTTTCTTCGTTGTAGACCATCATGGAAGCACTTGCCAGCATCTTTTCGGTCAGCGTATGCCAAAGCTCCGGCGCCGTCTTCATCATATCCTTGCCGTAGCGGACCACGATCACGGGATTTTTGAACGACGGTACGATACACTCGGCAAGCAAAAGCGTTAGATCAGTGCAGGCGCTTTCCCCATTTGCAAGCGTGCCGCCCAGGAGCATATATTCCGGCGCGTCGTAATTCAGGTTACGCTTCCAGCCGGTGATCAGATCACCATCCTCCGCGCTCATCTGATGTTCGCCGCGGCCCATGATTAGGTTGTTCTTGCAGTAAAAATCAAGGATCAGCCGCCCGGCATCCTCCCTTGTAAGCTCGCCGTTTTTGATGTCGTGCTCGTACAGGCTGTTCAGCAGCACGTCCATGCGGCCGTAGGTCAAGGTTGGGTTTTCGGCCAGCAGCGAACAGTAGACCAGCATGATGGCCCAAAGCATTTGCAGCGCCTCATGAAAGTTTTCCGGTTTCCTAAGCGCAGCATGGCGGCAGGCCTCCACAGCCTCGGTAAGTCCCAGCAAGCGCGCAGCCTGGGCGTATCTTAGCAGATAAGTTTGCAGCGCCTCATACACATAGATCGCGCCTTGAAGGAAATCCAGCGTTTCTTGATTTGCGCCCTCCGCCTTCCTACGGAGCATCTCCTCCTCCGCCCGCTTGAGCAGCCCGGACAGCCCCAGTTCCACTGCGTCGCGCCAATAGAAGGAGGTATGCCCGGAATCGTACACCCATTTAGGGACGGAGCGCCCGCCAAAGCGCTTGCATACGCCTTGGAAATACGCCTCGCCCGCTTCATCCGGCACATCTTCCGCGATGCGGCCCAGCAGCAGGTCGCCCTCGTTGATAGGCAAAGAGATATTTGATAAGACATATTTGAGCGCTAGGCCGTATTTGATGGGCTGAGGCTGACCAACACCTATGTGCGCATCCGCGTAGTCAAATAACCGCACACGTTCAAGCGTTGTGGCCGTTCGCGGTTTTTGCGTGAGCGCGTGGACGGCTTCATTTACCATCGAAGACATGCGCGAGTCTTCCAGAAGTATTTCCAGCATAAGACGCCTCTTCGCCGGTCATTACGGCGCTATTTATTCTCTTTGATCCATACGGCCATGCCGCCCCTGTCGCGGTTGCACCATGCGTAGTAGGGGATCAGCCGCGCCTCGCCTGCTTTCAGGGCCACAATGCCGCCCAGTATATCCGGGCATTCTTCGGTCTGGATGGGCGTGCCAGCGTCCACCGCGAAATCGGCGTGGAAATATTCCGTAGGAATGTCACAGTGCTGATCCGTTTCCTCCGCGCAATAAACGATAGGCCCGCGGGCGAAGGCCACGCGCCCCAAGTCTTCCTTCACCCGGCTGTCCGCGTGAATGCGGCGGGCGGGCATGGAAAGATCCAGCGTCAATTCGCCCCCATCGGGGACGATGGCGGTCACATAGCCATTTTGAAGCTTTGCAGTAAGCGCTTTTCCGCCTACGGAAAGGGTGAATTTCTCGCACCAGCCGGGAATGCGGAGCTTCAGCTTTGTTTCCCCACCCAAAACCCCAATGGTTACGCGGCCCGACCAGGGATACTCCGTTTTCACATGCAATTTGATTTGATGATCGCCCACAGCAAATTCTGCCTGGGAAGCGATGTACTGGTTCACATATACCGCCTCGCCGTCGGTGGCGTAGGCATACCCGCCGATGGAGGGGATGAAGCGTACTAAATTGGTGGGGCAGCAGGAGCAGCCGAACCACTCGCTGCGCCGGTATGTACCTGCCGAGGCCAGGGGATTGTCGTAGAAAAAGCGCAGCCCGTCCAGGGAAATGCCAGAGAGCACGCCGTTGTACATTTCCGTTTCCACAAGGTCCGCGTATTTCGCGTCCCCATGGAGCAGGTTCATGCGCTGGTTCCACAGCGCCATGCCGATGGCTGCGCATGTCTCGCAGTAGGCGGTAAGGTTGGGCAGGTGAAAGTCCCTTGTGAAGCCTTCGTTGGAGGCACTTTGCCCAATACCGCCCGTTACATACAGGTTGCCGGGGACTACGTTGTCCCATAGGCGGTCAAGAGCGGCGGCCAGTGCTTCGTTGCCCGTGACGGCTGCGATGTCCGCCATGCCGGAGTAGTAGTACATGGCCCGCACGGCATGCCCCGTAACGCGGGAAAGCTGTTCCGCAGGCAGATCGTCCTGGCAGTATTCCTCATGGAAGTTCTGTTTCCTAAAAGAGGGCGCGTCCAGATGGCCGTGGCCGCGTTCGTTCACCAGCCATTGCGCATATTTGAGATAGTCTTCTTCGCCCGTCAGGCGGTAGAGCTTCATCACCGCCAGCTCCAGCTCCTGATGGCCCACCACCCAGTGCTTTTTGCCCGGGCCGATGACACTCATCATGTGGCGCAGCGCGCGAGTAGCAGCGTTTAGCCAGCGATCCTTGCCCGTGGCTTGGAAATAGGCGATGGCGCCTTCCAACATGTGACCCAGGCAATAATCTTCATGGTAGCCCATGTCTGTCCAGCGGTTCTCCAGGCCCGTTAAGGTAAAGAAGGTGAATAGGTAGCCATCCTCCCGCTGGGCGGAACAAATCGCATTGATTACGGTATCTGCAGCCGCCTCCAGCTCCGGGTCAGCCCCGCCTTGCAAGGTGTAGGCCACGCCCTCCAGCACCTTGTACACATCGCTGTCGTTAAAATAGATGCCTTCAAAGCCGCCTTCCTCCATCCCGCCCGCGCGGCGGAAGTTGGCGATGCGGCTTGTCTCCTCGCAGCGCTTCAAACAATAACGGGTGGTTTCCTTTCGGATGGTGGCGACCCGGGGGGACCAGAACGCGCTGTCCAGCTTCACCTGGTGGAAGGGGATAGGGGAAAGGTTGGCAAACTTCATCGTCGTTCCTCCTTGCGGTACAAAGCCTGCCTGCAAACATTGCGGGCAGGCTTCTTTAAAATATAGAATTGGTTTAGCCTTTGAGGCCAGTTAGCGAGATACCCTCGATCAATTGCTTCTGGCCGAACAGGAAAACGATCAGGCAGGGGATGATGACCACGGTTGAGGCTGCCATGACCAGGTTCCATTTGGTGGAATATTCGCCCCGGAATTGGAGAAGGCCAATGGCCAGCGTGAACTTCTTGGGGTCATTCAAGTAGATGATGGGGCCGAAGTAGTCGTTCCACACACCTAAGAAGGTGAACAGCGCCACTACCACAATGGCCGGCCGGGAAAGGGGCACGATGATCCTGGAGTAAATTTGAAGGTTGCTGGCGCCGTCCACGAAAGCGGCCTCGTCCAGCTCCATGGGGATGGCGTTATAGAACTGGCGCAAGAGGAAGATGTTGAAGATGCCGCCGCCAAAGAACGAGGGAAGGACCAGCGGCCAGAAGGTGTTGACGCGGCCCAGGGCGCCCCAGGCAAGGTAGGTCGGGATCAGCGTCACCGCGCCGGGCAGCATCATGGCGCTCATCAAAACGCCGAACACGGCCTCGCGGCCCCGCCACTTCACGCGGGAGAAGGAGTAGGCAGCCAGTGTGGAGGTGAGCACGGTGCCGATGAGCACGCCGCCCATGATGATGAGGGTATTGAGCAGGTACCTGAGGAACGGCACGAATTTCAGCGCGTCCGTGTAATTTTTCCAGATCAGCACTTCCGGCCAGATGATAAAGGGCCGGACCTGCACGATCTGCGTGCTTTTCATAAACGAGGAGCGGATCATCCACCCAAGGGGCAGCAGGCAGAACAGAGATAGTGAAATGACTACGGCATACAGGAGGAACCGCTTGGCAACATGGGCGGGCCCGTTTTTTCGTCTGGCCATGCTCATTCGTTCTGCCCCCCTTCATAGTACACCCAAAGCTTGCTTGTCTTGAACACGATGACGGAGAAGATCATGATGACGATGAACAGGACCCAGGCCTCGGCAGAAGCCAGCCCCATCTCCATGTGCGTGAAGGCGGTGCGCCACAAGTTGTACACATAGAACAGGGAAGCGTTGTTGGGTCCCCCCTCGGTCATGATGTAGGCCGCGCCGAACACCTGGAAGGCGCCGATCAGACCCATAATAAAATTAAAGAAGAGAGTAGGCGAGATCATGGGAAGGGTGATGTACAGGAACTTGTGCAGGCCGTTGCCGCCGTCTACTTCCAGCGCCTCATAATAGTGGCGCGGGATGTTTTGCAGGCCCGCCAGGAAGATGACCATGGTGGAGCCGGTCCCGAAAATGCCCATGAATACGATGGACGGGACGACGGAACTTTCGGCATATATCCATTGGCTCAGAGGCAGGCCAAGGGCTTTCAAGATCATGTTGAAGATACCGAAGTTGGGGTTCATCATCAGCATCCAGACGAAGCTGGAGGCTACGCCGGGCACGATGGAGGGCACGTAGAAGATCGAGCGGAAGAGCGCCCGGCATTTCATCTGGTTATTGAGCAGCATCGCCACAAAGAAAGCGAAGAGCAAATTGGCGGGAACAGAGAACAGCACATATTTGGCGGTGGCTTTCACCGACGGCCAGAACCAGGGGTCGGTGCCGTTGAAGAGCTTTACATAATTATCAAACCCCAGCCACGTGGGCGTGGAGATGATCTTGTAGTCCATAAAACTGAAGACAAGGCTGGCAAGCATCGGCCCGACGGTGAAGATTAAAAAGCCAAGGATCGCAGGCAGGGCGAAAGCCACACCGACAATTTGACGCTTGCGGGCGATGGCGCCGTAGACTGTGCGCTGGCGTCCCGCCTTTTGTGGGGTCAGTGCCTGTGTCATTCCGATTCCTTCTTTCTCCGGCCGCTTAAAGCGGCGGGGGCGCCGCCAACCAGATTGTGTTCTTTCTCTGATTGTGCGGCGGCCCCCGTTTGAATGGTATTAAAGATTATTTGTCGTAGCGGCCGGCGAAGAGCGGGATCACCTGGTCTTTGACGGAGGCCAGGGCTTCCGCCGCGGTCCGTTCGCCAAGCCACACGGTGTCCAGCGCGGGTCCGATGATCGCATCCATCTTGGGGAAGTTCTTCACGTTGAACTGCCACAGGGGCTGGGCGTATTTGAGCATGCCCTCGACCACAACGGGCACGTAGTGCGCGGGATGGCCTTCGGTCTGCGCCCACTTGGCGATCAGTTCGGGGTTGGTGTACCATTCGGTGGACATGGGCATCCACAGGCCATTGTCGATCATGGAGAGGGTATTCTCGGGATCGGCCATGAACTTGTAGAATTCCCAGGCTTCCTTGGGGTGCTGGGTGCTGGAGAGGATGGACAGGCAGCCGCCCATCAAACGGGTGAAGGGCTTGTCGGTCTTCGGCACGGGCATGAGGTCATAATCGACGCCTTCGGTCATCAGGTTCAGGTTGTTCCAGTGGCCGTTGATATTCATGGCGTACGCGCCGGTGGCAAAAGCATCAACCATGCCGGGCATGGAGGAGGACTGGGAGGGGGAGGGAGCCACATGGTGCACGTAGATCAGGTCGGCCAGCTTCTGGATGGAATCGGCCATGGCGGGATCGTCAAAGATCGCCAGCGCGGTGCCATCAGCATTGGTGTAGTCGGCGCCCTGGGAGCCCATCAGCACGCTGTAGCCGGTGGCATACCAGGTGGGAACGGTGCAGCCCCACTGCACGACGTTGTTTACGTCAAAGGCCGGGTCATTGGCGTTGCGGCCCTGATTGTCCAAAGTAAGCAGCTTGGCGTTTTCAACGAACTGGTCCCAGGTCCAGGCATCTTCATAGCTTTCGGCGGGCTTGATGCCGGCAGCTTCCAGAGCGGGCTTGGAGTAGTACAGGCACACGACCTGCGGCCCCAAGGCATAGCCCATGCGCTTGTCGGGAGCCCAGTTGTAGGCCAGGGTCTCCAGGATGGGATGCTCGGCATAGGTGGGATCTGCTTCCTGCAACTCGTACAGGTTGTAGACCTTTCCTTCCTCGGCCAGGGTGAAAGCGATGGTGGAGGATTCCAGGATGGCTACGTCGGGGGCGGTGCCGCCAGCGATCATAGCGGTGAGCTTGGTGTCATACTCGGAGGGGATATTCACCATTTCGATCTTGATGTTGGGGTGGAGTTCCTCGAACTTGGCGATCGCAGCATTGTACGCATCCAGCGTCTCGCCGCCGTCCCAGTTGGAGAACTTGATGGTTACCTGCTCCTCGGCCATGGCGGGGACCGCCACCAGCGAGAGGATCAGAGCGGCCATCATGCACAGGACAAGAACCTTCTTCATCATGGAGCACCCTCTTTTCTTGTTTTTCGATCCCGGACTTTCGTCCCTGTCATAATCATAGCTCCAAACATATATGGATTTCTATTGGATAAACAGTGGATAATAGGACAAATCACCGACCCTCCTCGCGGGCCTTTTGCGGGATCACCAGCGTAACGCGGCTGCCGCCGGACGGGAGCGTTTCCAGATGGATATCTCCCTCCTTTCCATAGATGAGCTTCATCCGCTGATAGGCGTTGGAGAGCCCGATATGGTGATCGATGGCGGGCTGGCGCATTTCCTGGAGCACCCTTGCCGCGTCCATTCCTTCGCCGTTGTCCTCCACGGAAAGGCGCAATTCCTGGTCAAAAAGCCGCGCCGACAGGGTGATGCGCCCGCCGGGCTGGGAGCCGATATGTCCATGCACGAAGCAATTTTCCACAATGGGCTGCAGGATGAGCTTTGGCACTTGGAAGCTGCCTGCCGCCTCCTCCACGTCATAGAAGACTTGGAACATGCCGTCAAAGCGCCCTTCCATAATGGTTAGGTAGCTTTTAAGCCATTCCAGCTCCTCGTGAAGGCTCACCAGCCCATCGGTCCGCTTCAGGGCGTATTGCAGCATTTTGGATAGCGCTCCAATCATCTGCGAGAGTTCCTGCTGGCCGTTTTCCAGGGAGATCAAGTTCATGACGTTGAGCGTGTTGTACAAAAAGTGCGGGTTAAGCTGCAGGTTGAGCGCGATGAGCTGTGATTGTGTCTCCTTAAGCTTGATGGCGTAGTTTTCATAGATCAGCCGGTCGATCTCCCCGCCCATTTGGTTAAAGGCCGTCGTCAATTCCCAGAATTCCTTTTCTTCAGGCACTTTCATGCGCACCGAAAAATCGCCCGCAGATACCTTTTTCACCGCGCGCGTCATTTCGCCAATAGGCCTGGTGACTCCCTGGGCTACCAAGTAGGCCAGCACCAGTGACACGATCAGCAGCAGCGCGATCCACCACAAGACCAGGCCGAAGGCGTTGCGCGTGGCGTTGCCCACCACGTCGCTTAAGGGGATGTCGCAGGTTAAGTACCAGTTGGCGATGGGGATGGGGGAGATGAACGCCATTCTGCTGGCGGCGCCCTCCCCGTAAATTGCTACACCTTCCTGACCGGTTTTGTAAAGGTCGGGATATTCTTCGGTCGGAGGCGTGGCTTCGCTGTCGTAAAACGCTGTCCTGTCGGAAGACAACAGCCGGTAATGCAGCCGGTCATAGCCGATGTTATCCCCGATCCAATCCGCAAGAATGCTGGCCCTGAAGTTGACCATCAGGATCGGGCGCTGGGCCGAGGCAGGCATCATGCGCAGGATGCTGTTTTCGTAATACATGAAATTGAGCTGCCGTACTGCCGAAAAGATGTTTTGTGACCCCTGCAGCCGGTCAGGATTGCTAAAGGAAGGCAGGTCAAAAGCACTGCCGAGAGAGTAGACGGGGAGCCAGACGGTGCTGTAGTTGGCCTCCACCGCAGCCTCAGACACCCGTGAGGCCTTGAACGCCTCCGGGGTGACGGCTGGACCCTGCGTGGAGACCAGGCCGCCGAAGAGATATGGCTCGGTGTAGAAAAGGTAGGTGTCGATGTCCTCCTGCCGCAGATACCGGCTGATGGTATTGCCAAGCCACCTCACGTTCAGAAACATATCGCGCATCTGAAGATCTTTTCCGGTCTGCTTCTCGATAAAGAAATCGGTCAGGTCACTGTCCATGGTGATCTGATCCAGCGCGTCGCTGATGGTTGCCAATTTTTGGTTGATTCGCTGGGCCGTCTGCCGGAGCGACCCCAGCGTCTGCTCGCCAGCACTTTGCACCATGTCCCTTTGATAAATGTTCATCACTCGAAAGGACAAAAAGCATACCGCAAAAACCAGGATCACGGAAATGAAAAAAAACAGCCGGGTCCGAAGCGGCAGCCGTCTCAGGCGGCCATATACGCCGCGTATGAGGCTTTTCATGTTTGCGCACCTCCGGAGAGCCTGCTTTTCACGTTCCGGCGGTAATTATCAGGCGATACGCCGAATTGCTTTTTAAATATGCGGTTGAAATAGGCGGGGTCAGATATGCCTACCGCCTGGGCAATATCGGCCACCTTGTCGTCGCTGGTGCGCAAACGCTCCAAGGCGGCTTCCATGCGGATGGTCTGCAGGTACTGCTTGAATGGGACGCCTGTACGGCTTTTGATGAGCGCGGAAAGATAATTCGGGCTGAAGTAAAAGCGCTCCCCAAGATCGCTTAGTGTCAAGGGTTGTGCAAAATGCTCCCTGATGTAGGCGATGCTGGAGAGGATGTGTTCTTCGGTATGTTCGCTGTGCTCCAGCATCTGTGCGGTGACGGCAGCGTGCATCAACTGGCGGAAACTTTCCTTCAGCTGCGCGTAAGTGTTTACCTCACTGAACACCGCGGCGGCGTCCGCCCAGAGGCGTGCAAAGGCCATCTCCGGCAGGCGGCTTTCGATACCGCTGATCATGCTTTGGGAAACCTGGTACAGCCGCCGTAAAACCTTTTCCGGGGAGTAGCGCATCTGGGCGTTGAGGTAGGAAAACATTTCGTCCAACAACCCATCCAAGCCTTCCTCCGACGCGTCCGTAAGCTTTTGCAAAAGCATCTGCTCATAGCGGAACAGATACGGCAGCTCACGGCTGCGCAGGGGCGCAACTGTATGGTAGGGGATCAACCCGCCCTCAGGGTTGAAAAAGCGGAAGCTTAATGCAAAACGCGCCTGCTTGTATGCGCGCTCCGCATCCCCGGCGATGGTTTGCATCTGGCCGGACAATGCGATGAGCACGTGCACGGGGAAGCCCCGCGACATATCACGGAGCAGAGACTGAAGCCGGACCTCCAATTCAGCTGATGGCTGCGAACCTGGATAGATACCGGCCAGGCTCAGCGATTCCTCCGATAGCGGACAGCAAATAAGGCCCGGCAGCAGGCTGACGAGCCAATTCTTAAGCTGTTCCCGTGTTTCCAGGCTGTCGTCTGCGGACCAACCATCCAGGTCCTCATCCACCACCTGGGCGATGAGCACATAACCGCCGCCATCGATGGGCACGATGCCCGCCATATCGGCGCGCTCCTCGGTGGTGAGCGCCCGGGTCAAAAGCGCCATGAGCCGCTGCTCCCGCCAGGCGTCCAGGGTATGGTCCAGCTGGTGATAGACCTGCTGCATCTTCTTGCGCTTCAATACATGCTGCTCCAGCGCAGCGAGCGTTGCTTGTACCTGCTCGGGCGTATAGGGCTTGAGTAAATATTCCACCGCGCCCAGGCGCAGCGCCCGGGCGGCGTATTGAAAATCTTCATAGGCGCTGACGTATGCGACGACAATATCGGGTTTTGCTTCCAGCAGTTTTTCGCCCAGTTCAAAGCCATCCCCCATGGGCATGCGGATGTCGCTGAGCACAGCGTCCGGGCTTTCCTCCTGCGCGATACGAAGCGCTTCCTGGCCGTTGGCGGCCTCCAGCACCGTAAGGTCGGGCTGCAGACTTTGAACAAGCCTGGCTAGGCCGCGGCGCTGCCTTGGCTCATCATCCGCGATTAAGAGCTTTTTCATTCGAATCACCCCTGTTTCTACTCAGACAGTATATCACAGGGCGTATATGGAGTCTATTCATCTCCCTGCTGGCTGGAAAGTACGATTTTCCCATTCTCCACATGGGCGGTCAAGCGGCCAGCGCCATGTACTTGAGCCTCAGCCAACACCTCCGCGGGAAGCTGAAGCCGCCCGCGGGCATCCATCAGCACATATTCGCGCCGTGTTTGAGCCAGCGCTTCCTCCAGCGGGATCTCCCGCTCCTCGGCGCGCAAACTCTCCTGGGCCACACGGCCGTCCCGTATGGCTACGGTCCGTTCCACCGCGCCGGCAATGCGTGGGTCGTGGGTCACGATCAAAATGGTCAATTGAAGCTCGTCCCGCAAAGAACGCAAAAGTGTCAGCAGGCTGCTGGCGGTTTTTGTGTCCAGCGCGCCGGTCGGCTCGTCTGCCAGCAGGATGCGCGGCCGGTTGGAAAGCGCCACGGCCACGGCCACCCGCTGCTGCTGCCCGCCGGACATCTGCGTGGGCGTGCTGTGAAGGGATGCGCCTAGCTCCATCCGCTCCAGAAGCTGCCTTGCAAAGCGCTTGTCCACTTTACCCGCGGTCATCATCGCCAGCTCTACGTTTTGCAGGGCCGTGAGGTAAGGCACCAGGTTGCGCGCTGGATTTTGCCACACGAAACCAACCGTTCGCTTGCGGTATTCGCTCAGGTCCCGCTTGGTAAGGCTGTTCATGTCTAGGCCGTCCACCATGACCTTCCCCGCGGTGGCCTGATCCAGCCCGCCCAGCAAGTTGAGCAGCGTCGACTTGCCGCTGCCGCTGTTGCCCCGGATGGCCATCAGCTCGCCTTTTTGAACCTGAAGGTCCAGCCCGGTGAGCGCGACGACTTCAATCCCCTTGCCCCGGTAGATCTTGATGACCTCCTTGAGGCTGATCATTTCTTCCGTTTGCGTGATCATCGGTGATCCTCCCGTCCTCCAGCGTATAGATGCGGTGGGCGCGCTCCATCATGGCGGGGTCATGGGTTGTCATGACCACGCAGATGCCTTTTTCTTCAGCAAGCTTTATAAACAGTTCCATAATGCCATGGCCCATGCGGGTATCCAGCGCGGCGGTGGGCTCGTCGGCCAGCAAAAGCAGGGGTTCACGCACAACGGCCCGGGCGATAGCCACCCGCTGCTGCTCGCCGCCCGACAATTCCTGGGGGCGGTGGCCAAGCCGCTCTGAAAGGCCCACGAATCCAAGCCACTGCTCGCACTTTGTCCGTCTGCCCTTTGCGCTCTTGTTTCCGATGCGCAGCGCCAGTTCAACATTCTCCTGCGCGGTCAAAAAAGGGATCAAAGCCACGGATTGGAATACCATGCCGATCTCGTGCTGCCTCAAGCGGTCACGCTGGGCGGCGCGCAGCTGGCTCAGAGATTTGCCCTGCAAACAGACTTCGCCCTCCGTGGGCGTATCCAGCCCGGCCAAGAGGTTTAAAAGCGTCGTCTTGCCGCTGCCGCTGCGGCCGCGCAGCACCACGATCTCGCCTGCGCGCGCTTCCATACTCACATCTTTCAGCGCGTAAAGCTGTCCGGCGCCCGTTTGAAAGACGCGGGTGACGTTCCGGGCCGATATAATCGTATTCATCGCATCCACCCGGCTCAATCCTCCCCCAGCTTGATGGCCTGGGCCACCTTCATGCGCTTCATTTTTACGCCCAGGTAGCACCAGCACAGGGCCAGCATCCCCAGGATGATCCCATAGATCACAAGCCTGTCCGAGGCAAGCATCCGTACCCTAAAGGGCGGCGCCTGCTTTGCGGAAAGGGAATACTCAAACAATGGCACGTACAGAAGGCTCCCAGCCATACCGATGGCAACGCCCACGATAAGCGCCACAAGGCACGTGAGCGTCTGCTCGATAAGCAGCATCCGCATCAGCTGCCCAGCCGTCAGGCCCATCCCCCTTTGCAGCCCCAGTTGCAGTTGGTTGCGGCGCAAATACATCTGCCAATACAGCGTAAAGCCAAGCGCGCACACGATGCAGCTGGCGATAAAGCCCAGGGTCATCACACCGTTCACTGACAAACGCGTGCTGCCGTTGACAAGGGTGATGTTCTCCTGCTCAAAATTGCGGATGGAGGTGGGGTGGATCCCCTTTTGGGCCATGTCTTCATACAACGCCTGGGCGCTGGCGCCTTCTTTCATTTTCAGCCAGACACCGTAAGGCTCCACCGCCAGCAGATCCTGCACCGCGTTCAAATCCGCCACGGCCAGCAGCGGCATGGCATATGGGTCCCAGCCCGGCCAATAACCTACGATGCCGGCCACATAAAACGAGTCGTTGTCGCTGCCATCCCATCCCAGGGTGACCCAGTCGCCCATCTGGGCGTTCAGCTGTTTGGCCAGCGAAGAAGAAATTAAACATGCACGCTCGTCCTGGGACAGTGCGTTCAGGTAATTGTAAAAGTGCGTGCTCCATAGGTCGGAACGGTACCAGGCCGTGCGCCCGAAGTCGGCTGGGTCGATGGCCATCAGGTGCACGTTGCCTGCGGTCTGCATGCCCGCCACATTCACCGCGTCCCGCTGGAACACCCGGGCCGCGCTTTGAACGCCCGCAAGTTCCCGGTAGGGCGTAAACAGCGGCTCTTGAAATCTGCGCGTTTTTGTCTTTGCGTCAACCGATACCACGGGCTGTGCCCCGCCCTGGCCCATCGTTACCTCCTGCGCTCCCTGCCTGGGCCAGTTGACCGTCAGCGTCACATCCGCTCCCAGGGAATAGTGCAGGCGATCGGTGGCGTTATCGTTCAGCGTGCGCGCCGCCGAGGCGCTGAACACACCCACCGCCATGGTGAGGGACAAAAATACCATAATGTAGCGATAGCTGCCCGTGTTTCGAGCCACGCGAAGCAGAGCCAGGTACGCATCCGCGCGCCAGAAGCTGCTCCCCAGGGCATAAACAAGCTTGATCAAAAGAGGATAAATCCGAAGGAAGCACAGCGTCGCGCCTACCGCAAAGCAGGGCATCAACGCAAAGATGGCGGGATTGAGCTCCCCCGAAGCGGAAGCCGCCCATTCGGGATGTGTTTTAAGCAGATACCAAGCTGCCACTGTGGCGATAAGCAGCAGGATATCCAGGAAAAGCGTCTGGTACAGAGGCCGCTTTTTCGTAATGCCCGTATCGCGCTTTTGTTCCACAATGGAGACGCCGCGCCGCTTTACTGCGGGCAGGGCCAGCATGAAAACGGCGATCAAAAGCGCCGCCGCGCAGTACAGGTAACTTTCAATATTCAGCTGCGCCCGGGGCACGCCCCGCTGAACAAACGATAAAAAACCGTTCACCGAACCTAAGATGCGGGTAAGCACCTGGGCCAGGGGTGGCCCCAGCAAAAGCGCGCCTAAGGACAGCACGAGCCCAAGCGTCAGATAGATTCGGAACAAAAGCCCGCCGCCTCCGCCACGGCTTACAAGCAGCGCGATCTCGCCCGTGTCGTTGTCGATGACCATGCCGGAAACCATGGCCATGTACAATGCCAGCATGATGAGCACGGGGATATTGAGCATCCACAGCGTGGTCTTCAGTGACTTTTCCTGTGCAAGAAAGCTGGCTGCCTTTTGGAGCACGGGAATGTCAAAGGTTGCGCCGTAGGGCTTTAAGTTCTTGTTCAATTCTTTCACAAGACCCGTATAACCAGAAAGGCCCACTGAAAGCATCTGACGGTAATCGTAGGCGATATAGCGGCGGACCGACGCGGCCAGCACTGGGGTGCCCAGCAGAAGAGCATTGGCATCGTCCTCACGCAAAAGCAAGGAATCGCGGAACATGATGGGCTTGAAAAATCCCCAGGCCAGGGATTTTTCGGGATCCACGTCGAACGTGCCCACGATCTTCACTCGGATGGGCTGCACACTCAAATCCAACCTTGGCACGCAGGCGATCTCATCGCCTACCTCCGCGTCAAAAAACAAAAGTGCTCCCTCAGTGGCCAGCGCCTCGTACACTTCTCCCTGGGGCCTCTTAGGCAGCTCTCCGCGAAGCAGCGTCATATTCCCGGCAAGTCCTGTGAGGGATTGGAGCTTGCCAGTTTTGAGGATCGTCCCCCGGGATTTTTCGATGCTCATCTGCATCGCCGTGGAAGCAAGGTTGTCTACCCTTACCTGTTCGGGAAGCCCAATCTGCCTATCCAGGGTAGCAAGCTGCTCATCCAAGGCCGCGATGTTTTCCCGGCGCTTGTCAAGCAGCGCTGTAATGCGCGCGTCCAAAAGCACGGGCTGCTTTTTCTGCTGCAGCTCGTTTATTACGTCGATAGCTTCGTTTTCGTTATAGAACGCCGTGGCCAGCGCCATGCCCGGGTAAACGCCGCTCTCCTGCTGGTAGCCTTCCAGTTCCTTTTGAAAGGTGCGGTTCAGGCTCATGCGGGCATAGGTGGGGATCAGCGCCACCAGCGCGCCGGCCAGCAGCATGCCAATGAGCAGGCTAGCCATCAGCCCGCGCTTGTGCCATATTTTCCTTAAGACCATTCGAATTGCCATTACGCGCCCCCGCTTACTTGAGAATCACCCGCATCCCTTCGGATAGGCCCGAAAGGATCTCCACCTGCGTGGCGGTCCGGATGCCGACTTCCACGTCGTATTCCTTGCGCGTGCCATCGTCCGCCAGCACCTGCACGTATGTTTGGCCCAGTGCGGTGCGCACGGCGCGCTGGGGGACAAGCAGCGCGTTTTTGCTTTGGCTCAGGGTAATTTGAAGCTTGACCTGCGCGCCCATTTCGATCCCATCGGGCAGGCTTTGGGGCGTGACGAACACGGCATTCTTGTACCGTACATCCGCTGTATCCGGCACATTGTCGCTGGATAGCGTCACCGTACCGGCAAATGTAAAGCCGTCCGCCGTCATTTGTACAGACATGCCGCTGCGCACGGCCTTTAAGGAATCCGACTGGGCGTAGGCCACCAGCCCATTGGGCGCGGCGATGCGCGTCAGCACGCGGAACGCCGGGACGATATCGCCTTCCTTGATGTTGTCGGCAAACAGCACGACGC
>JAEWAH010000221.1 GCA_023391725.1 Bacillota bacterium
CCCTCCAGAGGAGGGGTGGACGGCGAAGCCGGACGGGGTGGTTGAAAGAACGGCCTTCAAATCATCTCCGCGATGCGGCGCGCCGGGGTCGCTGCGCCATAAGAGCTATCACGTCCCTCGCTGCCGCATATCAACCACCCTGGTCCTGCGGGGCCACCCCTCCTCTGGAGGGGAATATAGAAAAAGACCTGCCCTTCCGTCACACGCTTGCGTCGAAAGGGCTGGTCCTTTTTCTTTTATCCTAGTATAGGGGATATATCCCTTTGGCAGGGGTTCTTAGGAGCCAGCGTCCCCTAAGCGTTCTCTATGTCCCGGATCAGCGCCAATACATCTTCCTCCCGTGTTGCCCAGGAGGTGCAGATGCGCACGGCGGTATGGGTATCATCGGTCTTCTCCCATGTAGAGAAGGAATATTTGGAGGAAAGCTTCTTAATCAGCGCGTCCGGGAGGATGGGGAACTGCTGGTTGGTGGGGGAGTCCATCAAAAGCGGAATGTTTTTGGCGTCTAGCGCGTCCCTTATCATCATGGCAAGCTTCTGGGCGTGGGCGGAGATGGTGAAATAGAGGTCATTTTGGAAGAGGGTCAGGAATTGCAGGCCCATGAGCCAGCCCTTGGCCATCATTCCGCCCCGCTGCTTGATGAAGTAGCGGAAATCCGTTTTCAGAGCTGGATTTAGGATGACCAGCGCTTCGCCGAACAGCGCGCCTACCTTGGTACCGCCAATATAGAAGGCATCGCACAGCCGGGCAATATCAGGCAAGCTGACATCATTGCCTGTTCCGCACAGGCCGTAGCCCATGCGCGCGCCATCCAGGTACAAAAACAAGTTGTACTTTTTGCAGACTGCGTTTAAGGCGGTGAGCTCTTGAAGCGTGTAGAGCGTGCCCAGCTCTGTAGAGAAGGAGATGTAAACCATGCCAGGCTTGACGGCATGCTCGGAGTCTGCCTGATCAATGACAGCCTTTTCTACCTGGGCAGCGGTGATCTTGCCGTCTGTACTGTTGACCGCCAGCACCTTGTGGCCGGTTGCCTCGATGGCGCCGGTCTCATGCACGTTGATGTGCCCGGTATGCGCGCATAAGGCCCCCTGGTGCGGCCGCAGTGCTGCGGCGATCACGGTCATGTTTGTTTGCGTGCCGCCGGGGATAAAGTGCACATCCGCTTGGGGGCAGGCGCACTTTTCGCGGATCAGCGCGGAGGCCTCCCGGCAGAAATGATCCTCCCCATAGCCGGGGTTCTGCTCAAAATTGATCTCAGACAGTTTTTTAAGGATCGCGGGATGGGCCCCTTCCTGATAATCGCAGGTGAACAGGATCATAAATCGCGCTTCTTTCCCTTGTTATTCATACGTACCGATGGCCAATATATCCGGGATGGCAGGGCGCTTGTGGTCACGCCCTGGCCTTCGCCAAGTTCTACATCATAAAAGCCGCGCAGAAGGCGGCTGTTATCCTTCGGATTTTCCTACACGTTTTCATTACGCATGCTTCTCCTTGCTGGGATTGCTTACCTATTATAGGGGCAGGCTTAAGCTTCGTCAATCGGGCGAACAGGATTGTTTCAAAAAAGTAAAGAGTTTGCATCTTTTTTGTTTTTTGTAGAAGTTTTGCAGTCTTTCTCATATAATAAGGATTCAAGCGGCCCTGTCATTTCGCGAAAAGGAGCGTATGATATGCGGTTTACAAAGATGCATGGAATTGGCAATGATTATATTTATGTGAATTGTTTTGAAGAGATCGTGCCGGATCCCGAGAAATTGGCTATCGCCATCAGCCGCCCCCATTTCGGGGTGGGCGGGGATGGACTGGTGCTTCTGGAGCCGTGCGATACGGCGGACTTTGGGATGCGGATATTCAACGCCGACGGCAGCGAGGCGGAAATGTGCGGGAATGCCTCCCGGTGCATCGGAAAATACGTATATGAGCGGGGCATGACGGACAAGACGGAGATCACGCTGCGCACCAAAGCCGGGCTTCGGACCCTGAAGTTGACTGTACGGGGGAACAAGGTTGAAAAGGTGCGGGTGGACATGGGCTCCCCGGAGCTCAATCCCCGGCTGATCCCGGTGGACATCCCGGGAGAGAAAGTGTTGGATCACCGCATCCAGGCGGCAGGGCATACGTTTCAAATCACCTGCGTGAGTATGGGCAACCCCCACGCGGTGATCTTTGTGGACGATCCGGACCGGGTGAACCTTCCCGTGCTGGGTCCGCTGATCGAAAATCTGCCCATTTTCCCCCAGCGAGTCAATGTGGAATTCGTGCGCGTCGTCCGCCGGGACCTACTACATATGCGAGTTTGGGAACGGGGCTCCGGGGAAACGCTTGCCTGCGGCACGGGCGCCTGCGCCGCGCTGGTGGCGGCGGTGCTGGGCGGCAAGGCTGACCGCCGCGCCACGGTGCAATTGGCGGGCGGCGACCTTCAAGTGGAATGGTCGACGGAGGATAATCACATTTATCAAGAAGGCACGGGTGAATTCGTGTTTGACGGCGTTTGGCTAAAGGACATTTGAATCATTCCTACAACCGATGAGGAGGCTTCACATGCTGCGCATCAATGAAAACTATCAAAAGCTGCCCGGTTCCTATTTGTTTGCGGAAATCGCCCGCAGGGTCAAGGCTTTTCAGGCCGAAAACCCCGGGGCGGACATCATCCGCCTGGGGATCGGGGACGTGACTCAGCCTCTGTGCCCCGCGGTGATCTCCGCCATGCACCGGGCAGTGGACGAGATGGCTGATGTGCGGACGTTCCGGGGCTACGGCCCGGATTTTGGCTATGATTTTCTGGTGAACGCCATCAGGGAGCATGACTACGCGAAGCGCGGCGTGCAGCTGGAATACGATGAGGTGTTCATTTCCGACGGCGCCAAGTGCGACGTTGGCAACTTGCAGGAGATCTTTTCGCTGGACGCGAGGGTGGCGGTGACGGACCCGGTGTATCCTGTGTATGTGGACAGCAACGCCATGGCTGGCCGGGCGGGGGAATACGGACCGGACGGGAAGTGGACAAACCTTGTTTACCTGCCCTGCAATGAGGAGAATGGGTTCGTGCCCGCCCTCCCCAAAGAGCCGGTGGACGTGATCTATTTGTGCTACCCCAACAACCCCACAGGCACCACGCTGACAAAGGCGCAACTGAAGGTGTGGGTGGATTACGCCAGGGAGCACGGGAGCCTGATCGTGTATGACGCCGCGTACCGGGCCTATGTGACCACGCCAAATATCCCCCTGTCCATCTACGAGGTGGAAGGAGCAAAGGACGTGGCCATTGAGTGCAACTCGTTCTCCAAGACCGCCGGGTTCACTGGCACCCGCTGCGCCTATACCATCGTGCCCCATACCGTTACAGGGCTTGGGGCAAGTGGAGAAAAGGTACAGCTGAATGATCTGTGGAAGCGGCGCATGGCCACCAAGTTCAACGGCGTAAGCTACCCCGTGCAGGCGGGTGCCGCGGCGGTATATTCCCCCGAAGGCCAGTCGCAGACAAAGGAGATCATCGCCTATTACATGGAGAATGCCAGGATCATTAGGGAGGCGCTCATCGCCCAGGGGATGACGGTGTTTGGTGGGGTGGATGCTCCGTATATCTGGCTGAAAGTGCCTCATGGCATGACCTCCTGGGAGTTCTTCGATCTGCTGCTCACCCGTCATCACCTGGTTGGCACCCCGGGCTCCGGGTTTGGGCCTAGTGGGGAAGGGTATTTCAGGCTGACTGCATTCAATACCAGGGAGAAGACGCTGCAGTCGACGGAAAGGCTGTCGGCACTTAGGAGGTTATAACTGGGCATTACGACATGAACTACAACAGAATGAAATTCTTTTCCCTTTCCCGTTTTCTGGGGAGGGGTACGGGGAGGGACGCTTTTTCAAAA
>JAEWAH010000226.1 GCA_023391725.1 Bacillota bacterium
CTGCCAAAGGAACTGACCTTTTCCCACATCACCCATGTGCTTCTGGACAGCATCCGCCAAAAGGAAGGCCAGCGCCCCGCTCCTGATACAAAAGCGCTGCTCCAGCGGCTCGAACAATGGGAAAAAGGCGGCGCGGCAGCGGATCGCGCCCGCTTGAATGAAATGGGCAGGTGCCTTCTGTGGCTTGTTCCCTCAGGGCAAAGCCAGAACGTCCCGGCTGACGCGCTCCAGGAAGCCATGGAGAAAGTCAAACAGTCTGTCAAACAGCGCTCCGTCCGTGTGTTTTCGCATTTGGTAGACCGGGCCGCCCTCCTATACGCCCAGGGCGTCGAGGGTGCGGCCTATGAGAAGATCGTCCAGGATCTGGGCGGAATACTCCACCTCATGGGCCGCGCGGGCGGCGTGAACTTCCTGGCCGGAGCAAGTGCTTTGCCCCCCGGGGAGGACCTTTCCACCGGGCTTCAGGAGGCCATCGCGGCACAGAAAACCCTGGAGAGGATCGGCGCGCAGCGGGGTATCTGCCCCTACTTGAGCATGGGCCTGTTTGAAATGCTGGAGCCCCTGCGCCGTAGCCACCCCGTAAAGGCCTCAGGGCCGCTGGAAAAGCTTCTTGATTATGACCGGGAGCATGGCAGCGCCTACGTCCAGACCCTTCGCATCTACATCGCCGCCTCGGGGAGCCTTGCGGATACCGCAGACAGATTGTATATCCACCGGCACACGCTTCAAAACCGCCTGACAAAGATCACGAAGCTTTGCGGCGTGAGCCTGAACGATCCCTACGCCCGGCTGCACCTGTCCATGGAACTGTTGCTGCATGACCTGTTCGCGCCATGAGCCATAGCAAGACGTTTATAATAGAAAGCAGAAACTGCCACGGCAGTTTCTGCTTTTTGTTGATGCTGGAGGCATCTGGTATTCTGGCGCAGCCATGCTTCATCAGCCTCCCTAACGCCTTATGCCCATTTTTCTCCGTACATGGATGAATCTTCCGTCTGTATCCGTTCATTGGGTATAAATGGTCATAATCTCCCGCATATCCATAAGTAAATGCATACATCGAATGAAAGAAAAGCGTATCATAAGGAGGAGCGGTATGAAAAGGCGGACAGTGGCACTGTTTTTTGCAGCAATGATGACGCTGATGGCAATGGGTGCATCGGCGCAGAGCGCGGGCTCCTGGGCCAGCATCAACCAGGAGCTCAAGCGCCCCGAAAACTGGCGGCAAATCGTGGAGGCAAGCTCCTTCCCTTTGGGTGAAAAGAGTCAAATAGGCGAGGCGGGGGGCCAGCCCATCTATGAGATGGCTTTTGGCGCCTATCCCAGCATTGATGGGTCCACGGTGTCCGTGCCTATGGTGATGGAATTCGCGCGCCAGCATTTGCAGCTCCCCGAGGAGGAAGTGAAAGGTTTTTCTTTCCTCTCCACCACCCATACGGCTTATGAGCATCTTATTTTGCGCCAGCCCAACGGCTCGGCGCTGCTGCCTTCCCAAGGCACGGCGATGGATGAAAAGCATCCGGTGGACCTGATCATCGCCACCGAACCTTCGGATGAGGAACTGGCCCTGGCCGCCCAAAACGGCGTGACGCTTGTCAAGAAGCCGGTGTGCTTTGACGCTTTCGTGTTCATCACCCATAAGGATAATCCTGTGGAAAACCTTACCGTGGAGCAGATCCAGAAGATCTATTCCGGGGAGATCACCAACTGGAATCAGGTGGGCGGCCCGGACGAAAAGATCGTACCCTACCAGCGGGAGAAGAACTCCGGCAGCCAAACGGCCATGGAAAACCTGGTGATGAAGGGCCGGCCCATCACCGCCGCCGAGCCTATCGAAATCATTGGCGGGATGGAGGGGCTGGTCCGGCAGGTGGGGGATTATCAAAACGGTTTGAGCAGCCTGGGGTATACCTACAAGTTTTACATCGATACCCTTTACAAGAGCGACGCCATCAAAACGATTTCCGTGAACGGCGTCCCGCCCACGCCTGAGAACATGCGAAGCGGAGCCTACCCCTTTACGACCAATTACTACGGTGTCATCCGGGCCGGAGAAGAAAAGGCCCCGGGCGGTCTGTTCCTTGACTGGATGTTGTCTGCGGAAGGGCAAAAATGCATTGCCCAGGCGGGGTACATCCCCATGGCGGAGCTGCCGGAGCAATAACCGGCGCTTCATCGTCTCACCGGAAAGGAGCCAACCGTATGCGCAGGCTGACTATCTGTACCCTTCTTTGCGCCGTATGCCTTTTGTGCCTGACAGCATTCGCCCAGGCCGAAACGGTCTCCCTGGATGGCATCGTCTATGAGATTAAGGACGGCTACGCCACCTTCACCGGGTTTGCGGACGGGGTAACTTCCATCACCGCCCACGCTTCCGTCAATGGATATCCTGTCACCTACCTTTGTTCGGGGGAAGATGGTGTGAAGGAAAATCCGGCGGTGAAGGAGCTCACGATAGCTCCGGATCTGTCGGCCCTGGACTCTTCCGAGCTTTGCTTTTCAAGCCTCCCGTACCTTTGTCCGGAGCTTGAAAAGGTCGTGCTGCCCGGCACATTGGCAAGCATCGGCGGATACCTGACCTACGGGCTGGAAAATCTGCGGGAGTTTTCCGTGGCGGAGGATAGCCCTCTTTGGAAGGATATCGATGGGGTGCTTTACAGCAAGGACGGACACACGCTGTTGATTTTCCCCAAAGGCCGGGAAGGCGGATACGATATCCCAACCGGGGTCCAGGCCATTGGAATAGAAGCTTTCGGCTACAATGACCAT
>JAEWAH010000263.1 GCA_023391725.1 Bacillota bacterium
CCCAAACCCCCGTCCGCCCGGCGTAGCCGGGCGAGACGATTACAAACGAGGGGGCTGCGGCCCCCTCGTTGCTCCCCACAGGAAGGAAGCCTTCACCTTGAGTTCCGGAACTTCGCGCCGCCTGCGGCGGATGAAGCGAAATGGAGGAAGCTTGCGAAACGAGCGATGCCAGCGTAGCACAGCAGCGCGACGATTGAGCAAGCCGAGTGGCTAGGTGGCGCGCAGCGCCGGATGAGGTGTTGTGCCCGCCTAAGCGTGACCAGGGAAAAAGTTGTAGTAGCGATCATTGATCGCCCGCCTGCTGGCCGAGACTGACGTTTGGCAAACATATTCATCCCTCGCGCCTGTCATCCTGAACGCAGTGAAGGATCTTGATGCAAATTAAGTCAAGATTCTTCGGGCTTCGCCCTGCGAATGACATCATATGATACTTTTCGATGATTTCATTTAGTATTCTGTACGACGTTGAAGGGGCGATCAATGATCGCCCCTTCAACGGAAAATGGATGATATTGTTTTATTATTCCGGGAAAGTTACGTTCTCCATTGCCGGAACAACTGGTTCCTTTGGCGTCAAAACATCCTCCAGCACCTTGAGCAATTCCTCCCTGCCGGACTTTTGCTGGCTGGAAAAGGGGATCACTTCCCAGGGCTGGACGGTCAGCGCCCGGCAGATGGGCGCGATGTACTTCATGCGCGCCCCGCGGCTGATTTTGTCGGATTTTGTGGCCACCACCGTAAAGGGGATGTTCCCCTGGCGGAGGTAGCGGTTCATATCCATGTCGTCCGCTGTCGGTTCGTGGCGGATATCCACCAGATGGAGCACATGCCGAAGGGGGGCGGTGGAAGAAAAATATCCTTCCATCATCCGCCCCCAGCGAATGCGTTCTTCCTTATCCACCTTGGCAAAGCCATACCCCGGCAGATCGATCAGGTGAAAGGAATCATTGATCAAAAACACGTTGATGAGCCTGGTCTTGCCGGGGGTGGCGCTGGTCCTGGCCAACCCGTTCCTGCGGCACAGGCAATTGATCAGGGAGCTTTTGCCCACATTGCTCCTGCCGGCCACGGCGATTTGCGGCAATCCCTCTCCCGCAAATGTGCCGTATGCCGGCAAACTTGTAACAAATTCGGCCCGGCTGATCTCCATGTTAGCCCCTCGCCCGCATATCGGGCCGAGGCGCGGGATTTGCGCCGGCCGAAAGATCCAGCTCCGCCGGGATCTCCTGTTTTGGGGGTTCCGGGGAGGGCTGATAGGGAGTGGGCTTGCGGGTCAGGGCGGTCTGCAGCACCTCATCCAAAGCGGTCACCTTCACCACTTTAAAGAGCTTCAATACATGGGCCGGGATCTCTTCCAGGTCCTTTTCGTTTTCCTTGGGGATGATGAGTGTGCGGATTCCGGCGCGATAGGCGGCCAATGTCTTTTCCTTTAGGCCGCCGATGGGCAGTACCCGGCCCCGCAAGGTGATCTCCCCGGTCATCGCGATATCCTGCCTCACGGGGATGCCCGTCAGGGCCGATACAAGCGAGGTAGTCATGGTGACGCCCGCGGAGGGGCCATCCTTGGGAACCGCGCCTTCCGGCACATGGATGTGGATATCGTATTGTTTGTAAAAATCGGGATTCAGGCCAAGCTGCTGGGTATGGGCACGCACCCAGGAGAGTGCCGCCCGGCCGCTTTCCTTCATTACATCGCCCAATTGTCCGGTGAGCTGCATGCCCCCCGGCCCATCCATGATGGTGCACTCCACCGCCAACAGTTCGCCGCCCACGGGGGTATAGGCCAAGCCATTGACAACGCCTACACGGGGCTCCTTCTCCGGCAGGTCCCGCAAATACCGCTGTGCGCCCAGGTACTCCTTCACCAAAGAAGGTGTCATATGCACTTCTTGTGATCCAGTATCCAGCATCTGTACGGCGGCTTTGCGCACCACACGGGCCAAAACCCGCTCGAGCCTGCGCACTCCGGCTTCCCTTGTATAGCCTTCGATCACCAGGCGCATGGGCGCATCGCCCATCCTGACGGCTTTGGGCTCCAGGCCGTGTTCCTTGATTTGCTTGGGCAAAAGATGCCGCTTGGCGATTTGAAGCTTTTCTTCCTCCGTATAGCTGGGCACCTCAATCACTTCCATGCGGTCCAGCAGCGGGGCAGGGATTGTATCGGTGGTATTGGCGGTGGTGATGAACATCACCTTGCTCAAATCAAACGGAAGCTCCAGGTAATGATCCCGGAAGGCGTTGTTCTGCTCGGCGTCCAGCACCTCCAGCATGGCGGAGGCGGGGTCGCCGCGAAAATCGGAAGACATCTTGTCGATTTCGTCAAACAGGAACACGGGGTTTAACGTCCCGGCCTGTTTGATGCTGGAGATGATACGGCCCGGAATCGCCCCGATGTAGGTGCGCCGGTGGCCGCGGATCTCGGCTTCATCCCCCACGCCGCCCAATGACATCTGCACAAACTTGCGGCCCACTGCTCTGGCGATAGAACGGACGATGGACGTTTTGCCAACACCCGGAGGGCCTACAAAGCACAGGATGGGGCCGCGCATGTCGTTTTTCATGCGCCGGACTGCCAGGTATTCGATGACACGTTCCTTCACCTTTTCCAGGCCGTAGTGATCTTCGGCAAGGATCCGGCGGGCGCGTTTCAAATCAAGGTTGTCGGGGGTCGTTTTGCCCCAGGGAAGATCAAGGATCCATTCCACATATGTACGGCTTACACCGATCTCCGGCGTGCCGGGGGCCATGCGGCTTAGGCGCTCCAGTTCCCGGTTAACCTTGTCACGGGCTTCCTGATTGAGGTCCGTGCGGGCGGCGCGATCTTTGAGGTCCTCCACGTCGGTGGCTTCCCTGTCCCCCAGCTCCGTTTGGATGGCCTTGATTTGCTCACGCAAATAATAGTCCTTTTGATTTTTCTCAATCTGCTTCTTGATGCGGGCCTGTACCTGCTTTTCCACGGCGGCAAGCTCCGTTTCCCGGGCCAGAATACCGCAAAGGGTCTCCAGTCGCCGGGCCACGTGGATCTCTTCCAGGATCTGCTGGCGGTCTTCCAGGTGCGTCAAGACATTGGCAGCAATGATATCCGCCAGTTGGTCCGGCTTGTCCACTTCATTCACCGAGCGCAGCGTCTCGGGTGAAATGCGCATGCTGGCCTTGGCATACTCTTCGAAAAATTCGTGCGTTGTACGAACCAATGCCTGCAGCTCTAGGCTTTCTTCCTTGTCCGGCTCGGCAACGGGACGCACGTCGGCGGCCATGTAGGGGTCTTCCTCCACCACGGCTTCCAGCACGGCCCTTTGCAGGCCTTCCACCAAAACACGGATGCTGTCGCCGGGCAGATTCAATACCTGCTTCACATGGGCGATGGTGCCTACCCGGCACAGGTCAGTTAAGGCTGGCTCGTCGATATCGGCGTCCATCTGGGCCACCAGAAAAATCTGCTGATCTTCCAGCATGGCCTGCTCCAGCGCGGCCACGCTGCGGGCGCGGCCCACGTCAAAGTGGAGCACCATATGGGGAAAAACCATCAATCCGCGCAGCGGCAGCACCGGCAGACGGATGAGGGCTGGCTTTTTTGTTCTTGGCATCTTACTTCCTCCTAACGCTATGGGAAAAGCCCGCTTGACAGGCTAAAATCTCATGCTATATATATACCACAGATAGACGTAATTTAATCCGCCGGAGGAGGCATTCCCTCCCCCGGACGGCGGTTAATTATAGCAATTCGCCGGAAGAAATGCAACTATACCCTTCCCCTTTACACACCATTTTAACCCATATGAATTGAACCTATGGAATTTCCCCCAGGGGGGGCCGGGAACCCGAAGCGGTTGATGCGGTACTCGGGGCCTTCCGGCCTCATCCGCCGCCTGCGGGCGGCACCTTTCCCTTAAGGGGAAGCCAAGGGAAGAGGAGGCCAAGCACCGACCGTAGGGGGCGATGCCCTCATCGCCCCGACTAGGATGGTGCGAGGACAAGTGTTCAAGAGAAACCTTCTTCTTAAAAGGAGGTTTCGCCGCCCATCTTCCTCGTCGGTCCCAACTCTGTGCGGCTTGAAGCCGCGGCCTTTTCGACAAGAGGGAGCGGCCATTCCCTGGCAGGCTGCTGGGCAGCCGCCTGATCGCCGGGCAGCAGCATCATCTCCAGGGCCTCTTCCAGCGTATCCACAGGGGTGATCTCCATGTCCATTTCGTCAAAGCGTTCCAGCCGGTTTTCCCGTGGCACCAGGACCTTCGTCAGCCCGGACCTGCGAGCGGCCTCCACCTTTTGAGGCACGCCGCCCACGGGCATGACCCGGCCCCGGACGGAAACTTCCCCCGTCACGGCCATATCGCCGTCCACCGGGCGGCCGGTAATGGCGCTGGCCGTAACCACCGCCATGGCAACGCCCGCGGAAGGCCCGTCCACCGGTGCGCCTCCGGGGAAGTTGATATGAATATCCAGGCCATCCACAGGATAGCCCATCCCGCGCAGCAGCGTCATTACATTTTCGGCGGAGCCCCGGGCGGTGGACTTGCGGCGCATCCGGTGGCCGTCCTGGCCCAGTTCCTCTTCTTCCACGATCCCTGTGACCGTGACTTTGCCCGTGCCCGGCTGGGCCGCGGCCTCGATTTCCATCAAAGCGCCCTGGTGGCTGTCGAACACCGCCAGGCCATGGACGCAGCCCACACGGTTTTCCTTGCAAGCCAGCGGATCAGGCCGCGCGGCATAATGGCCGGAATGGATCACCCATTCCACATCCTGCCGTATGATCTCAAGCCTTTCCTCCAATTGCGCCAGACCCGCGCACATTTGAACAATGTTCACGGCGTCACGGCCGCAGGCGGCGTAACGGCCGATCATGGCGGCATCTCTTTTATCCATGGTATAGCCGGCCCGCCGGGCCGCATTTGCCGCGATATCTGCGATTTCTTCTGGCTCCAGGGCACGGAAGTAGATCTCCATGCAGCGGGAGCGAAGCGCCGGGGAAATATCCGCGGGGCTTCTTGTGGTAGCGCCTACCAGGCGGAAATCCGCGGGCATGCCGCGCTTGAATATTTCATGGATATGCCGGGGGATGCTGCTGTCGTCGGGATTATAATAGGCCGACTCGAACATTACCTTGCGGTCTTCCAATACTTTTAGAAGCTTGTTCATCTGGATGGGATGCAGTTCGCCGATCTCATCCAGGAACAGTACGCCGCCATGGGCTTTGGAAACAGCTCCGGGCTTGGGCTGGGGTATGCCCTGCACGCCCAGCGGCCCCGCGCCTTGATAGATGGGATCGTGGACGGAGCCAATGAGGGGATCGGCGATGGCCCGCTCGTCAAAGCGAACACAGGTGGCGTCCATCTCAATAAAGGGCGCATTGGCAGCAAAGGGTGTTCCCCGGGTGCGCTTGGCGGCCTCCAGCACAAGCCTTGCCGCGCAGGTCTTGCCGATGCCCGGAGGTCCATAGATGATCACATGCTGGGGATTCCCGCCGCACAGAAGGGCTTTTAAGGA
>JAEWAH010000332.1 GCA_023391725.1 Bacillota bacterium
ATCAAGCAGCATCCTGGCAAGCAAAAGCGCCAGCACGCCAATGAGCATCCAGCGGATGAAACCAGCCCCCCGCTTAATGGTCATGCCCGCGCCCAGGTATCCGCCCAGCATGGAACAAGCGGCTGCAGGCAGGCCCAGCAGGATGAGCACCTGCCCTTGGGCAAGCAGTGTCACAAGCGCGCCTATATTGCTGGCCAGGTTCACAAGCTTGGCCGTGCCGCTGGCCATGACAGCCTCCTGACCCAAAGTGAGAGTAAATAGTAGAATCAAGAAAGTACCAGTGCCCGGCCCCACCAATCCATCATAAAAGCCGATGAAAAGGCCTGTGACAAGGCTCATGAGGAGGATAAACTTATCCGGGACAACCTGCTTGGGAGTCAGGGCATCCTTTCGCCGGAGCACGATCACCGCCACAAGCGGGATGGCGCAGATCACGATCAGGCGCATGGTGGTTTCTGGGATGATATGGATGAGCTCGGCGCCCAGCATGCTGCCGGGGATCGCGCCCAGGATCGCGGCCAGAGCGATCTTCCAGGCTACGCGCCGGGCCTTGATGTAGCGGAGGGAGGCGATCAGGGTGCCAAGAGAGGCGGAAAGTTTGTTGGTACCCGCAGCCAGCGCCGGGGGAAGCCCAGCCAGGTAATAAGCGGGCAGGGAGATAAGTCCTCCGCCGCCCGCCACGCTGTCAACAAAGCTTGCAAGAAAAACGAGGGGGCAGACGGCCAAGAGCATTTGCCAGGTGACTTGCATATGCTTTTTCTCCTGTAGGATGATTAAGAGAAAGCCTATAAAAGTAAGGGTTTCGCGCCTGCGGGCGCGACCAGGGCTTTCCGATCGCCCTGGACCTTCGGATGCCATGTACTTTACATATACATCCGTTGATCTTTAGTCAATCACCCAATAACATTCCTGCATAGGGATTCCAATGGATCTCGCACTTGCGGTGCGACCAGGGCTTTCCGATCGCCCTGGACCTTCGGATGCCATGTACTTTACATATACATCCGTTGGCCTTTAGTCAATCACCCAATAAGTCATTCCTGCACAGGGATTCCAATGGGATCCCGACTTTCGGTGCGACCAGGGCTTTCCGATCGCCCTGGACCTTCGGATGCCATGTTCTTTACATATACATCCGTTGACCTTTAGTCAATCACCCAATAACATTCCTGCACAGGGATTCCAATGGGATCTCGCGCTTGCGGTGCGACCAGGGCTTTCCGATCGCCCTGGACCTTCGGGTGCCATGTAAATACATAAGCATCCGCTGGCCTTCAGTCAACCACCTTATATATCATTCCAATACAGGGATTCCAAAGGGATATATTCCGGCTGTCTCAATCGCCGCACTGCTCCGCTTGCACTCGCATTGCTCGTTTCGCCAGCTTCCTCCGCTCGCTTCCTCCGCCACAGGCCCTGCGCTCCACTGCTCCAGGCTCACTGCGTTCGTCCTCTGGCGGCACGAAACTCAGAAACTCAAGGGGATGGCTTTGGAAGGAGATTCTACCCCAGAATGGGGTTTACAAAGGGGTTCTATCCCTTTGCCGGGGTCCAGGGGCGGAGCCCCTGGTCAGTCGTGGACGAACTCATTATAGATGGCGCGGATGGTCTGCTCAAAGTCGGATTCGTTGACGCCCACGATGATGGATAGTTCGCTGGAACCCTGGTCGATCATGCGAACGTTGATCCCGGCTCGGCTCATGGCCCCGAACAGGCGCGCGGCGGTGCCGCAGTTTTGCACCATGCCCCGGCCGACGGTCGCGATCACGGCCATATGCTCGTTGATGGTTACACTATCAGGTTCGGCCAGCTGAATGATGCGGTTGAGCAGCGTGTCGTGACAGGCGGCCAATGTCTCCTGGTTCACCACCACACAAAGAGTATCGATACCGGAAGGCATATGCTCAAAGGAGATGCGGGCCTCCTCCAAGGCGGTGAGTACCCTGCGGCCAAAGCCCACCTCACTGTTCATCATGGCCTTTTCCACGGTGATGACAGAAAAGCCCTTCTTGCCCGCGATACCGGTAATGACATAGGGGTTTTTCTTTTCCGAGGGATGAAAGCGGATGAAGGTGCCGGGATGCTCGGGGCAATTGGTATTGCGGATATTGGTGGGGATGCCTGCCCGATGCACGGGGAACACAGAATCCTCATGAAGCACGGTGGCGCCCATATAGGAAAGCTCCCTAAGCTCCTGATAGGTGATGCTGTCGATCTGCCGGGCATCGGGCACCACCCGTGGATCGGCCATCATAAAGCCGGACACGTCCGTCCAGTTTTCATAGATCTCCGCGCAGGCGGCCCGGGCTACAATCGCCCCAGAGATATCGCTGCCGCCCCGGGAAAAGGTGCGGATTCTGCCGTCGGGCGTAGCCCCGTAAAAGCCCGGGATCACAGCCCTGGGCGTTTCTTTCAGGCGCGCGCTTAGCACCTCCTGGGTCTTTTCGCTGTCGAAGGTCCCATCCGCCCGAAAGAAGATCACCTGGGAGGCGTCGATAAAGGGCATGTCCAGATAATCGGACAGCAAAAGCCCGTTGAGGTATTCACCCCGGCTGGCCGTATAGTCCGCCGTGGCCCCGGCCTGGATGGCGCCGTTGATCTCGTCCAGCACCTCACCCAGGTCCAGGGAAAGGCCCAACTCCTCGGCAATATCCATATACCTGGCGGCGATCATATCGAATAAATCCTGATAATCCTTGCCAGCCGCGTTCATGCGATGGCAGCGGTATAATAAATCAGTTACTTTCTCATCCCCATCAAAGCGGCGGCCAGGTGCGCTGGGCACCACATACGCCCGGTCCGGATCCATTTCTATGATGGCCCGGACCTTTGCAAACTGATGGGCATCCGAAAGGGAGCTCCCGCCAAACTTTGCCACCTTGATCCCCATACCTTCACCCTCCATAAAGAAAGACGCGCCCTTGCGCCATACAGGTTATTGTAGCGAAGGGGCCCTTATAAGTCAATCATCCCTATGAAAAAACCATCCCCCAGTTTTGGGCGATGGTTAGGCCTTCCTATAGGCCACGCTGCCACAAAACCCCACGAGCCTGCGCAAAAGGTTGGGAGTGACAAGCAGGGGGCAAAACAGCTCGAACCAACCAACCGTTTGGGCGATGGTTCATGGTATGCTTATATAAAGCGGCGGGTGTTCAGCTCCCGGCGCACAAGCCCAGCACCACCACGTCATGATAACGGCCTTCTCTAAAAAGTTCATCCTTAAGAAGGCCCTCGCGGATGAACCCGCATTTTTCATAGCAGCCCAAAGCCTGCAGGTTGAAGGCGAAAACCGACAGCTTCAATTTATGAAGATTCAGTTCCTCAAAGGCGATGCGGATCAAAAGCCGCAGTGCGTCCGATCCGTAGCCCTTTCCCCTGAATTCCGCTTCGCCGATCATGATTCCAATCTCCGCAACACGGTTTTTCCAGTCCACACGGGTAAAGCCGCAGCGGCCGATCAGCTGCCCGGAAAGCGTCTCCATGGCAAACTGGTATTCGCCCCGGGTATAGCCACTTTGCTGTTCCAGATAGCGCGCCTCATCCTCCCGGGAGGTGGGATAGAGCATGCCCGAGGACATGGATCTTACGGTATCGTAATCGTTCATAAAGGCCCAATGCATTTCCACATCCGCCCGCTCAAAAGCCCGAAGGCGCACCAGTTTTCCCTGATACATGAAATTCCCCTTTGTTTTTCATTCCTTTTTTATCTTTCCGTGGATCCTGCTTCTTATTCCGTGCCCTAAGGGATAAAAGCATCCGGCGGAAAACGCGCCGCGCTTCCCGCCGGTTGAAGCTTTATAGCAGGCTCAATGACCGCAATCACAGTCGTGATCCCCATGATCGTGATGATGACCGCAGCCGCAATCACAAGGTTCGTCTTCCCCATCCAGCGCGCCCTGCACCAATTGGGTCATGTATTTCTGGAACACCGTTTCTACTACGTCCTCCTCCTGAACGACCTCAAAGGAAAGGTCGCCTTCGGGGGATTCAAGGAGCCTGGTGATGAGCAGCTTATCCTCTTGCTCTGGCTGATCCTGCTGCTCTTCCTCTTCCTCCAGTTCCAGAAGCACCACATAATCCTGCCCGGCATAGGGGATGACGGCGCCAAAGCGGAACTTGAACACGCGCCCGTCTGGCGCGGTAAGCTCCACAATCGCATCGGCCAGGGTCTCGGGGTCCACGGCCTTCACGGGGTCATTCGTCATCTTCTTCACCCTCGTCTTCGGGAAGACCGTCGTCCTCTTCCTCAATAGCGGCCAGGAACTTATCGTACACCGCCTGGAGCACGTTGTCATCATCGATGGTCACATAGCAGTCTTCGCCTTTGTCATCCTTCTCCATCTTGAGAATGATGACTTCGCCCTCTTCGTTCTCCTCGTCCTCCTGGGCGGCCATCAAAACGATATAATAGCTCCCCTCATGCTCCACGGTCATCAGGTGCTCGAACTCAACAGCCTTGCCTTCCTCGTCCACCAGCTCAATGATGTTGTTGTCGTCCATGGTTCCGTCCTCGTTTCTGTGATTTGTATCGACCGGCTTTGCGCCGCTGTCGAGCCACCGCTGCAGGATCACCGCTGCGGCTACCTTATCGACCGTCTCCCGACGGCCATCCCTGCGCATGCCGCCCTCCAAAAGAGCGCGCTCCGCCGTGACCGTGGTCAGCCGCTCATCCTGATAAAACACCGTGAGCCCGGCTCGAGTAAGCTCCGCCCCAAAGGCGCGGATCTTTTTCGCCTGGGTGCCTTCGCTGCCGTCCATGTTCCGTGGCAGGCCGCAAAGGACCAGATGGGTATCGTACGACTGGCAAAGCAAAAGGATGTGGCGCACATCCGGGCCATAACCTACCCGGCGGTAAACGGAAACCGGCTGAGCGATCAACCTTGACGGATCGCTTACCGCAATACCGATGCGCACATCCCCCACATCCAGGGCCAGCACCCGCTCGTCCATGGCACCTCCCCGTGTAAGCCAAGCAGTCAAAGACCGCCCAGGACAGCTTGAATTCATTCAGCCGTCTGCGCGGACAAGTAGTACCGGATCACCTCTTCCAGCAACTCGTCCCGCTCCACACGGCAAATCATGCTGCGAGCCTGGTTGTGGCTGGTGATATAGGTAGGATCCCCGGAAATCAGGTAGCCGACGATCTGGGTAATGGGATCGTAGCCCTTTGCCTGGAGCGCATGGTAAACATATTTCAGGATCTGGCTGGCTTGGTTTCCGCTATCCGTCATAGGGGGCAGTTTCGCGGTTTCAAATGCCTCGGGCATCGGTTTCCCTCCTTTCCTGGATCTTAACCAATTATACACCACAACTGGATCTTTTTCAACGATACCCTGCCAATTTTTTCATGGTTTCGTCTCAAAATAACACATTTACGATGGAGAGCTGTCCTTGCGCAGCATCCGAAGCCCGCCCCGCGATGAAACTACCAGCGGCACCGCAAGCAGCATTCCTGCCATGCCACCCAGCAGCCCGCCCGCGGAAATGGCCAAAAGCACCGTGACGGGGTGCAGCCTGGTTGCCCCAGACATGAGCCGCGGGGAGATCAGGCCGCCTTCCAACTGCTGCACCAGTAGCACTACGCCCAGCGCCCAGGCCACCCGCCCCCAGCCCATGGGCAGAGTAAACAGGAACACCGGAACAGAAGCCAGGAACGGGCCGATATAAGGGATCAATTCCAATATGCCCATTAAAAGCCCCAGAAGCAGCCAGGCCGGTACGCCCACGATCAAAAGGCCCAGGGCCGTGAGCCCCCCGAC
>JAEWAH010000011.1 GCA_023391725.1 Bacillota bacterium
CCTCTGAGGGGAATGGGGAAGGCGGGGCGCCCTCTTGCTGCGCAAGGCGCCATTATGCATGAATCTCCAGTCCTTCTGATGCGGAACAAAAAAAGGCCGCAAGCTTTTACTTGCGGCACTTTAATGCAAATATCATCTTCGCAAAGGATTTACTGATAAATGTACGCCATCACCAATCCGCCCATGTTGTCCAGCGAAGCAAGGTAATTTGCGGCGGCTATAGGCACCGGCACATTCACGGAGGCGTCCTCCCCTATGGGCTGACGAAAGATCTCATACTTGAGCGTGTTGTTTTCATAAACGGCCAGGTGGGGATGCTCGATCAGGTATTCCACGTACTCCTCCAGGCACAGGTCCAGCGTGTGCATCACAGCGGCGTGGGGAGCGCCCACATAGCGGTACAGGTTCAGCGTGACGGTGACCCCAGTCTTGAAGGACTTGTCCACCCAGGATGAATTGGGGAAATTCTGCGTGGGGAAACGGAAGACGAGGCCGTACTTCCAGCTGTTTTCGGTGAGCCACTTGCCCTGGTCGGATGCCTGGAAAGCCAGCTTGTTGGGGTTGGGGTATATGCTCATTTCCATGGAAAAGCCGCTTTGATATTCACTGGTGCCCGGCGCGTTGACAGCTTTTTTTGTCTGCTCGATGAGCGTATCGCCGCTGTACTGGCTTTCCAGTTTCGCCTTTTTGGCCTCAAACATTTCTGTTTGCTTTTCGTTGGTGCGGTAACCTTCGTTAACAAAATAGTCCTTCAGCCCCGCGGCGGCGGCATCCTTAAGCGCCAGGTTTATCGCGTCGATGGCGGGCTGGAAGAGCTTCACATCTGCATTTGCTACGGGCACCTGACGGCCGGAGCCGGTCATCACACTGACGACATCACCGGCGGGGTAATCAGCGGGCAGCGCATGCCACGCGTTCACCAGCAGCATGCCGCCCTTCAGCAGCGTAGCCCGGTCCGTAGGAACGACATTGGTATTCTCCAATCCAAAGGAGCTCAAGTCCACCACGTCCCAGCCCTCCGGCTTGGGCGAGGGCCAGGCAATGTTCTGCCCGGACTGGGTGGCGCTTTGATACTCCGCCAAAGCGGCGTTGTACTGCTCCTGCATCTTTTCGTTCCTATCCTTGGTATCCTTGATCTTTTGGTTCAAGGTATACCCTTCAAAGGCGCGCAGGCCAAAGAATATCACGGCAAAAACGGCGGCGGCGCCCGCCAGAAGCCCCATCACTTTCAGCAGCGTGCGGAAAGGATCACTTTGCCTGTTGCGTCTGCTCATTTTGACCATCCTCTTCTTCCCGGCAGGGGTCACCCCACGGGGCATATATCCTTTCATTTATATAAACGAAGGGCAGTCCGATTTCCTTGCAGTTGCAAACGGATGCGGGAACCAGCTGCCGCCAAAGATATCAAAAGAAGATTCGACCCGCCCGCGCGCAATTCCTTCTTTTTTGCAGGAGGTGCCAATAACGCGGCGGCTTTGAGGATCCGGCTTGTGTTCATTCAGGCGGGAATATGCATATTTGGGCGCAGGAAAACCGGGAATGTGTATCTATCCATTGACAATATCCCCCATTCCCAATAGGATAATACACGGAGTATAGGAAAAGGGGCAAGAATATGCTGACTATTTCGCATGTCACCAAGAAATACGGCAAGACCGTGGCCAACCGTGATATCAGCTTCGCCGTGGGCGACGGGCAGATTGCTGTGCTGCTGGGGCCCAACGGTGCGGGCAAATCCACCATGATCAAGTGCATCGCGGGGCTTTTGCGCTACGAGGGCGAGATCATCGTGGACGGGCATCCCAACAAATCCCCGGAGGCGAAAAGGCTGCTGGGCTATGTACCGGAGATGCCGGCTATCTACGACCTGCTTACGGTGAGCGAGCACATGGAATTGATGGCCAGGGCCTACCGCCTTGAAAATTGGGAAGCTTCCGCAGAGGAAGTGCTCAAGCGCCTGGAGCTTTGGGACAAAAAAGACAAGCTGGGCCGGGAGCTTTCCAAGGGCATGCAGCAGAAGGTGAGCATCGCCTGCGCCCTTATTATAAAGCCCAGGGTGATGATCTTTGACGAGCCGCTGGTCGGGCTGGATCCCCACGCTATCAAAGAGCTGAAGGCCATCTTCCGGGAGATGAAGGAGCAGAATGTATCTGTGCTCATCAGCACCCATATGCTGGACAGCGTGGAAGATGATTGGGATGTGGCCCACATCATGGTGGACGGCGCCTTTGCCGCCACAAGGCGCAACGATATCGCGGCGGAAGGGGAAAAATCCCTTGCGGAGCTGTTCTTCGAGATCACCGAAGGAAAGGGGCAAAACGCATGAAAGCGTTGCCTTATCTATATTTCACGCTGCTTAAAAACAGGATCATATCCTTCTTCAAGCGGCCAGCCAACTGGATCGTCACCCTGATATTTGCCGCGCTGCTGGGAGTGACCATCTTTAGCGGCAGCCTGGAAGTCAGGAACAGCTACCGGCCCATGAGCGAGCTGTACGCCATTGTATCCATCGTATATATTGTTCTGTTTATCATAACCGCCTACCGGGGCGTGAACCGGGGGACCACCCTGTTTTCCCTGGCGGATATTCATTTGCTTTTCCCCGCGCCCTTAAAGGGTCAGAAAATATTGCTGTATGGCCTGGTCAAGCAGATGGGAACGTCGCTCACCCTGGGCGTATTCCTCCTGTTTCAGTACGCCTGGATCCACCAGCAGTACGGCATGCCCTTTTCCTTCCTGCTGCTTGTGATCTTGGGCTACGGGCTCACGCTGTTCCTGGGGCAGCTGACAGCCATGGTCCTTTACAGCTTTCTAAGCGCCCATCAAGGAAAAAGGCTGCGGGCCAAGGCCGTCCTCATCGCCCTGTGCGGCCTTGCCGCGGTGTATGTGCTGATCCCCGTGCTGAAAGACACGTCCAGTTGGACCTTGACGGCCGCGGACCAGCTTTCGCGGCTGCCCATGCTATTGTTCCCTGTGGGCGGCTGGCTGCGGGCCATGATCGTGGGCCTGTGGGAAGGGCAGTGGACGCCGGTCCTCTGGGCCGTGGCGGCCATCCTGCTATGGGCCGGAGCGGGTGTTGCTCTACTCAGCCGCGAGCGCACGGACTATTACGAGGATGTACTAAAATCCACCGAGACAGCCCATCAGGCCCTGACAGCAAGGCGGGAGGGCAAGACCCAGGAGATGCTGCCCGAGAACATCAAGACCGGCAAAACTGGCATCGGCCGGGGGCTGGGTGCGGCGGTGTACTATTACAAGCACCGGCTGGAAAGCCGCCGTGGGCGAAGGTTCCTGCTGGATACTATGTCCATGGTCATGCTCCTGATTGCACTGTTCTTCTCCTTCGTCATGCGGGACGAAGGCTTCTTCCCGCCCTTTGCCTCGGCCACGTACCTGCAGCTGTTCACCGTGTCCACCGGCCGCTGGGTGAAGGAGCTGACCCGCCCCTATATCTATTTGCTCCCGGAGCCGCCTTTCCGCAAGCTTCTGCACTGCTTGCGGGAATCCATGCTGGGGTACCTGACCGAAGCGGTTCTCCTCATGATCCCCATGGGGCTGATCACGGGCCTTGGGCCTTTTGAAATCGTCCTGGCCATCGTGACGCGCTTTACCTTTGCATGCCTCTTCACCGTAGGCAACCTGCTCATCGAAAAGATGTTCAGCGGCGTCAAATCCAAGATGCTGATCATGATGCTCTACTTTGGGGTAATGATCATTTTGACCATGCCGGGGATCATCCTGGCCGTCCTGGCGATGTCTGCGGGATTCCTGCCCATGACCGAAAATGTGTCTCTGATGACGGTGATGTCCGCAGTGAACGTCGTGCTTTCACTGCCGATTTTGTTCCTGTGCCGCAACGTGCTGGATAACCCGGAGTGGAGCAACCCGGTGTGACGGGGGAATGATGTGAATATAGCGTGGAGGCCTCCTTTTGAGAAGGGAGGCCTCCCCTTCCATCTGAGAGAGCCTCTTTGGAAAGAAAATAGATAGATTATTGACTGCTTTGCTAGGAATAAATTCTTGACATCTTTACTAGGAAATGATACAATCCTGCCAACTCCTCAATCCAGCCTGTTGAAAAGCCCCGCAACCGCAAAAAACCCGTTCCGGGGGAACAGATTTTTTACTTGCGTTGTCGCCATCACCCGCAAAATTCGGTCACTTATTTCCGTATAAGCTCCCTCTTTTGCGGGTTCGGCTCCTAGCCTTGCGAGGCTTTTGAACAGGCTGGGCCATCCCTTTTTAGGGGATGGCTTTTTTGAAAAAATAAAAACATGCGGACAAGGAGGTCCCATTTATGCCGGTGAAAATCCCCGACGCCCTTCCGGCCACTAAAATTCTGACCGAAGAAAACATATTCGTGATGACGGAAAACCGCTCTGCTTCCCAGGATATCCGTCCGCTTCATATTGCCATTTTGAACCTGATGCCCACCAAGGAGGATACCGAGACGCAGCTTTTGCGGGTGATCGGCAACACCCCTTTGCAGGTGGAGATCACCCTTTTGCACACCCAGACGTATGAATCCCGCAATACGGATTATCAGCATTTGAGCACGTTTTACCGGACTTTTGATGATGTGAAGGCCGAGTATTTCGACGGCTTAATCATTACCGGCGCGCCCGTGGAAAAGCTGGATTTTGAAGATGTACACTACTGGCAAGAGCTGAAGGACATTATGGCCTGGGCGGATGAGCGGGCGTTCAGCACGCTGTTCATCTGCTGGGCGGCCCAGGCGGGGCTTCATTACCATTACGGCATCAATAAAAGGCCCCTGCCGGAAAAGATGTTCGGCGTCTTCCCCCACCGGGTGCTAAGGCGGGACTCTAAATTGGTCCGGGGCTTTGACGATGTGTTTGATATCCCCGTCAGTCGCCACACCGGGCTTTGTGAGGAGGAAGTGCTGGCCTGCCCCGATCTTCAAGTGCTGGCCGCCTCCGAGGAATCGGGCATGGGGCTCATCGTAAGCGCCGACGGGCGGCGGGTGTTCGCCACAGGTCACAGCGAGTACAACCCCAATACCTTGGGCAACGAGTATTTCCGGGATGTGAACAAGGGACTGGAGATCGCTGTCCCCAAGCATTACTTCCCCGAAGATAATCCCGGCAAGGTTCCCATAGTGCGCTGGCGCGGCCACGCCCATTTGCTGTTCGCCAACTGGCTGAACTACTTTGTCTATCAGGAGACGCCGTATAAATTGAGCGATGTGGCATTCAAAAGGGGGCGGTAGGCCATGAAGATCCCATCCCTGCTTTCTGACGGCCGGGTGCATATCTCCTGCGAGATCTTTCCGCCCAAGGAATTTTCGGGGCTGGATCAGGCGGTGAAGGTGGCGTCGGATATTGCCACGCTGAAACCTTCTTTTATTAGTGTCACCTATGGCGCGGGGGGAAATACCGCCGCCCACACGTTGGAGATCGCCCGTGCGGTGAAGGAGCGGGGCGTGACGCCCCTTTATCACCTCACCTGCGCCACCGCCACCATGGAGCAGATCAAGGAGCGGCTGGATGAGCTGGACGCCGCGGGCATTGAAAACGTGCTGGCCCTGCGCGGCGATATCCCCGCGGGCATGGATTTTCCGGACCCCAGACATTACCGCTTTGCCTCGGAGCTGGTGGGCCAGATCAAATCCCGGGGCGGGTTTGCCATCGGCGCGGCCTGCTATCCGGAAGGCCATCCTGAATCCCCCTCCAAGGATCATGATTTGGACTTTTTGCGCCGCAAGGTGGATTCTGGAGCAGATTTTTTGACAACGCAAATGTTTTTTGATAACAATATCCTCTACAACTTTCTCTACCGGGCGCTGCAAAAGGGCATCCGCGTGCCTGTGCTGCCGGGGATCATGCCGGTAGTGAACGCCGGGCAGATCAAAAAGATCACCGCCCTTTCCGGGGCGTCCCTGCCTCCCCGGTTCGCCGCCATCCTGGACAGGTTTTCGGAAAATCCCAAGGCCATGCGCCAGGCGGGCATCGCCTTTGCCACGGAGCAGATCATCGACCTCATCGCCAACGGGGTCAACAACATCCATATCTACACCATGAACAGGCCGCAAATTGCCGCGGCCATTTTCCAAAACCTTTCGGACATTCTTAGGGAATGATATGGAAGTAAGCCGCAAGACCATTGCCAAATACCTGGGCTATCGGGGGCAGGCCCTCGACAGGCCTACCGATGAGCTGGTGACGCAGGCCCTGGCGGAGCTTGAGATCATCACGCCAAGGCATGTGCTTGCC
>JAEWAH010000032.1 GCA_023391725.1 Bacillota bacterium
GATGCGCCCGCGGCGTTTGAGACCATCGATCATAACAGGGAGCATCTTCGCACATGGCTTCACTGGGTGGATGCGACCGTCTCCATGGAAGATATGCAAGAGGTCATCGCCTACTGGGAAGAGCGCAATAATTCCGGCACGGCCATAGAGCTGGGAATTTTCTATATGGGCCGGTATATCGGCAAAATCAGCCTGTTCGATATTTCCAAGTCCGATAAGCATGCCGAGATCGGCTACTGGATGGCGGCTTCGCACCAGGGCAAAGGGATCATGACGGATTGCGTGGCGGCGCTCACGGATTATGCCTTTGAGATGCTTAATCTTAACCGGGTGTGTATCTACTGCGCTGTGGGGAATGAAAAAAGCCGGGCGATCCCAACGCGGCTGGGGTTCACGCAGGAGGGAATACTGCGGGAGGAGCAATGCCTGTACGGGGTATACCATGACCTGGCGGTGTATGGGATGCTCAGGAGGGAATGGGAGCAAAGGCGCCACCGGTTTTCGTAGGGCAAGGGCTTGCCCCCGACGCCTGCGCCCATAAAGGGTGCCGCTTATCAAGCTGTAATGCCCCGGATTATGCGTGGGGCTTGCCCCCCGGCCACATAACCCCCGGCCCATTGCCGCCATTCCTAACCACCCCGTCCGGCTTCGCCGTCCACCCCTCCATGGGAGGGGAATGGAACGGCGCCGCCCAATCGTTAATTCCCCTCCCATGGAGGGGTGGCGCGTCAGCGCCGGGGTGGTCTGATGGATGGATGTTACATATTGCAGGGAAATCAACTCAATAAAAACTTTATTTCATAAAAACCAGCGCCGTCTCAAACGAGGCGGCGCTGCTGTATATTTCATTCCGGGTCATTCACCCATAATCGCTTATCCTCGATTGATTATCCCAGCTCACTCAGCCCAGAACAGCAATTCAAACGACGGATACTCCTTGCTTCCGCCCTCGCTCTGGATCTCGTACATTCCGGTGCATGTGCCGTACATCTTCACCTGGGTGTCCACGGCGAAGGAGGGCTCATCCTTGGTGGTAACAATAATAATATCCCGGTACTGGCCGCCCACCTTGCGCATGGCCATGTTCACCACCCAGCCAGCGGACGATTTGGTGTAGCCCGTCACGTAGGCGGTATAGCCCATGATCCGCCCGGTGTAGCCCTTGATCTTGCTGGCAAGCACCGAATGGGCGGGCTTGATGGCCTCGGCGCGGATCTTATCCTGCTTTTCACTCTCGCTCCATTCCCTGGTGGCGATAAAGGAGAAGCGCTGCTCGGCCAGACCTTTTTTGGTGAAAACAAGTGAAATGGAATACGCGCCTTCTTGCTTGGTATTGATGGAGAAGGAGAATTCCTTGCTGGCGCTCACCTTTTTGGAATCACTCTCGCCGTTGACGGTGCACTGGACCTTCACGCCCGGCGCGCTGGTGCCGGAGATGACCAGCTTGTCGGAAGTAAGGTCGGTGGGGAAGTCCTCGTCAAAGTTCACCGGCAGTATGGTCTTATCGTAGGTGATGGGCGGGAGGCCGGTGATCTCGTCGATGACCTGGTCATCCACAGTCACCGTGAGCCCCATGCTGTAAGTGCCCTCCTTGGGCATGTTGAAAGTCAGGGAAAACTCGCCGGATCTATTGGCAGTATCCTTGACCAGTATGGGCTTGGTATCGCTCATGCCAAGCAGGGAGCCCGTGACTTCCGCTTTGGGGGCGGTGACGCCTTCCACTTTGAAGGTGGCGCTGTTCGTCTTTTCGGGGGCCTGTTTCGTAAGCTGAACTCTGGCGGAGACGTTCCCGGGCATGGGCAGCACTTTGGTGAACTTGAAGGTCTCCATCACGTCATCCAGGAACTTCCTGTCCTTGGTGGTGGGATTGCGGTCATACACCTGATAATCCAGGGTGATGGTGTGGCCATTGCGGATGGTTCGCCGGGCATAGCCCTTGTGGTCTACCTCGCCGCCGATGCGCTGCTCGTATTTGAGCATCAGGAAACGGCCGTATGCGCTGGTCTTTTTCCACTCGGCGCTGTCGTAGCTGATCCCAAGGGCCTTATAGGCTTCCCCGCTCAAATGCTCCTTGCGGTACTGGGCCCTTACAGCAACGCTTTGCTGGTCGATATCGAAATAATCCTGGGCATCCACGTCATTGAGCGCGGTGATCTGAAGGCACGTCTTCCCGTCCGGGCTCCATGCCTGCAAAAAGATGCCCTCGGCCTGAAAGGACTGGAGCATCACATCCTGCGTCGTCCCGCGGCTCTCCAGGAAATCCTTGTGCAGCTCCATGGTTTCGGGCGTGAGCAAGGTATAGGAATCCGGTATACTCACCGTTGCGTAAATGGAATCGAACGTGAGGGTCTGGCACAGCCCAGGCAGGGCGATGAGCAAGCCCAGCGTCAAAATAATCAGGAACAAAACCATTTTACGCATTCGGAACACCATCCTTTTGGAAAATGATTCTTACTTAACCAGCCAATTAAGCTTCGCTTCCGGCACAGATTTGCTGCCCGCGTCAAGCTCCACTTCCCTCAGGGCGCCGGTGAGCGTGCACAAAAGCGTCGCCTCCTGGCCCACTTCCAGATCGTAGAGGTCAGAGCACAGCACCACCACGGGGTTTCCCCCGTCGGCGGCGATCACCGCCAGGGGCTGGCCGTCCTGGTTGACAAGAGACAGAACCTTGCCCTGGTATTTTACGGGCTTGTCCTTATAATTCGCGGGCTTTAAGATCAACTTCTCATAAGAAAAATCTCTGACCTTTTTAAGGAATTCGGCCTGCTCGTCCTCCTGGCTTCTGACCCGGATGGCGCTAAGCTTTAACTCGCCATGAAGCCGCCCGGCAAGGCTCGCCTCAACCGTCAGCCCGTTTTCTCCCAGTTGGGCAAGCTTTACATCGCAGGAAAAGCTGCCGTCAGCCTCCACCTTTGCCTCATACGTGCGGCCCTTTGCCAGCACCTGTACCTGCGCGCCCGGCAGTGTGGCGCCGGTGATGGTTAAGCCGCTCCCCTCCACCGCGTCCTGAACGGGCGTTACGGCAAGGGGGACAGGCGTCTGGGAAAGGTTAACGGTAAAGGAGATATCTCCATAGCCCTTGTCGCTGCGGGCCTGGATCTTGATCACGTTCTTGCCCTTCTTGGGAAGCTCGCGGACGTAAATGGAAAACCGCCCGTCTTTATCGGAGGTAAACCGCTCGTACCCCACGCTGTTCACATAGTAGCGCATGGGCACATTGGGCGCAGTGACACCTGTGAGCGTGAGCCAGGGAACTTCCGCGGTGGCGGGGGCAGAATCCAGGGTGATAGGTGTTTCATCCCTGTTTACCCGGATCTGGGCAGGCTCGGGCGAAGTCTCTAGCACAGGGGCCAGTGTGGCGCGGGGCGCAGGGGTAGGCTCTGGCACAGGCATGTGCTTGGCGCCCAGGAACAGCATGGATGCTGCGGCCTGGCGGAGCGCCGCCTCGTCCGCAGGCCCGGGCTCACGGCCGATGACCTGGCTCACGGCCATATACACCTGGCCATAGTACACCGTGGCGTAGGCCATGGTTTGAACGGACAGCTCCTGAAGGGAGGATGTGCCCTGAAACACGGCAAACCCGGGTACATCCTGGCTCCACGAGCCGTGGGCGAACCCGCCGGCCCGGGCCATCTCCAGCAAAAAAGCATCCTTCTGCGCCGCGCTCATGGCCGCGACGCTTGCGGCATTCACAGTATCGGGAAGCTTTTGGACCCGCAGGTCCACCTGCCCGCCTTCCGGGGGAAAGGCCTCCAGCAGCGTACCGCTGGACTGAAAACTGGATTTAAGCGCCTCCCCGGTGGTGCCAAGCTCCGCGATCTTTTCTGCCTTGTCTGAAAGATTATCCGGGGTCAGTACCTGCCAATCCTCCGGCAGGTAGACCCTAAGCCCTTCCTGCCCAAAGGTATAGGGAGCTGCCCCGCCCAGCGCCGTGCCGGAAACCAGCAGGCACATCAAAAGGAGAAACAGCCAAAAACAGCTTGTCCGACGCATCTTCCTGCTCCCCATCCGGCCCGGCGCGTAAGCGCATGGCTGGAGTCAGCACTTTGTATATGATGCATTTTACCATATT
>JAEWAH010000042.1 GCA_023391725.1 Bacillota bacterium
TTAGCTATCCGCAACCTCAATCGTCGCACTGCATCGCTAACGCTCGCATTGCTCGTTTCGGTTGATTCGTTCACTTCGCTTTATCCGCCACAGGCGGCGCTCAGCTCACTCACCCCCTGCACTCCCCATATCCCCCTTAAAGCGACCAGGGCCTTCGGGCCCTGGACCCGGGGAGGGACGGCGCGTACTCGTACGGCTATGGTGAACCCTTCCAATTCCCCTCCCATGGAGGGGTGGCGCGACGCGACGGGGTGGTTGACCGTAGGGGGCGATGCCCACATCGCCCCTATGGAACCTCCCCGCTAAATCATCGTTTACCTGTAGGCCCGGTATGTTAGGCGTGGCAGCGCAGCGCGCGACGCAGCTAGGCCCTTGGCAAACCCTTAAAAGAGGCCTCCCTTCCCCACATCGCCCCGCCTGTTCCATTCCTTGCTTGTGTACAGATGGATAATAGCGTAAAATAAGGACAGCACAAAAGAAGGGAGAAAGGCCTATGCAGGAGTTTTGGGATAAGGGGCTTTTGATGCTATGCTGCCTGGCTATGGCGCTCCTACATTCCGCCGATCCTTTCCTGGTCGTGCCGCTGATCGTCGCCATACTGGCAAGCGCCGCAGCCAGCCTTTGGGATCGTCCTCTTTCCCGGGGCGGCGGCATCCTGCTTTTGTGCGCCCTGGGGCTTTTTAACCCAACTTTTTTGATCTTCCTGCCCTTGTGCCTGTATGATGCGTGGCTCACAAACCAGGCCTGGCTCGATTTGGCCGCGCTGGCGCCCCTTGTTCTGCATTTTGAGGCCCTTCAATTCCCCCTGACCGCCGGGCTGATATTGCTTGCGGCAGCTTCGCTTTTGCTCAAATCAAAGACGCTGCGTATCAGCCATCTTCGGGAAAGCCTGACCCAGGTGAGGGACAGCGCGGCGGAGCTTGCCTTGCGGCTTGAGAAAACGAACCGGGAGCTGCAAAAGGGGCAGGACGAGCAGGTGCATACCGCCCAGCTTGCGGAACGCAACCGCATTGCCAGGGAGATCCACGACAATGTGGGGCATTTGCTGTCCAGCGCCATGCTGCAGCTGGGAGCGCTGCTTTCCCTCCCCCGTGCGCAGGAATTTAGGGAGAACCTGACGACCCTGAAGGCGACCTTGGCTCAGGGAATGGACAACATCCGCCAAAGCGTCCATGGGCTGTATGATGAATCGGTGGACCTGCAGGAAGAACTCTCCTTATTGGTAAGGAGTTTTACCTTTTGCCGGGCAACGCTGGACTATGATGTAGAAACAAGCCCAAACAGGCAGGTGAAATACGCCTTTTTGGCGGTGGTAAAGGAAGCGCTGTCCAATATCGCCCGCCACTCCCAGGCCACCTCTGTCTTAGTCACGGTCAGGGAGCACCCGGCCATCTTTCAATTGGACATCCGCGACAACGGGGAAAATGCCCGCTATGACCCGGATAGGACCACTGGCATCGGCATCTCCAATATGACAAGGCGGGTCACGGATCTGAATGGCCGCATCCACATCAGCACCGACAAGGGATTCCATATCTTCATTTCCGTCCCGAAGGAGGAGCCGAAATGAAAATTGTGATCGTGGACGATGACAAACTTGTCTGCGCTTCGCTGAAAACCATCCTGGAGGCGGGCGGGCAGATCACGGTAGCCGCCACAGGGCACGACGCGCCGGCCGCGGTGAGGCTGTATGAGGAGTTCTCGCCCGATGTGATGCTCATGGACATCCGCATGGGAGAGGTCACGGGGCTTGACGCGGCCCAGGAGATTTTGAGCCGCCACAAGGATGCCAAGGTCTTATTTTTGACCACCTTTTCTGATGATGAATATATCATCAGGGCGCTGAAGATCGGGGCCATGGGCTACCTTCTTAAAGAAGATTTTGAATCCATCGCCCCGGCTATCCTGGCGGTGACGGCGGGACAGCACGTGTTTGGTCATCCGGTGATGGCAAAGATCCCGGGGCTGATGGAACAAAAAAAAACACCGCAGGGCGCCGTTCCCCTGAGCGAAAAGGAGGAACAGGTGCTGGCCCTGGTGGCCGAGGGAAAGAACAACCGCGAGATCGCAGCCCAGCTTTATTTGAGCGAGGGAACCGTGCGAAACTATATCAGCCTGCTGTTGGAGAAGCTGGAGCTTCGCAACAGGACGGAACTGGCCATCTACCACTACCGGAACAAATAATGAGGCGGGAGCTGCGTGTCAGACCGCTTCCGCTTTTAAGTCCTCAAAGCCCCGGCGGCGGACGGCGCCGCGGTAAATGTCTGCAATCCCTATCGAGGCAAGGACCGCAAAGAGGGGCAAAACAAAGTAATGGTAGCGGTTCTGGCTTTCAAGGAACATGTGAAGGGCAGCCGTTCCGATAAAGAGCAAAATCAGCGTCTGCCCGGGCTGTACATCCTTGCGCCGGAACAGAGAAAGGCCAATTACGGCTGAAAAGAAAACGCTGAACAAATAGAAGAAACCGTTTTACTGCGTAAACCTATCGATTATGTTCTTCCGTTCGGGGGTCAGGCCGCTTTGCTGCCCAAGGCTTCCATACCTTTATGGTAGCCGTCAGGTTGATGATGTTGCCCCATATAAGGCGGATGGGCATGAGCGGTGGCAGCAGGCACGCCACGGCCATGCTTTTGAAGCCATAAAAGTTGGTGATCGCCACCGCCCGCATGAACTGGCGGAACACCATCATCAGCGTCAGGAACACGCAGAGTCCGTACGCCAGCTCCGGGGATACATGTAGGGAAGCGGGAAATAAGAAAGAACCGTGAAATTCTATCATATTTCGGCATACTTCTCAAGGAATCGCAAGATATTGTCAATGGACTTGCCCCGGTCGTTGGGAACTGCACCAAAAGACAAAGATGGGCTGCTTTTGCAGCCCATCCTGCTGTTAATTCCCCGCGCCTTCGCCTGATGTTTTATTCCTTCCGGCACAGGACGCCGATGACCATGGATTCATCCTCAAGAGGGTCTCCCTTGAGGTTCCCCCACACGGCCTTCATGGCAAAGCCGCCTTGCTTAAACTCCTCCCGGATGGTTTCTGGGGAGAAGTATGTCTGCCAGACGCGGTAGACTGTAAGCTCGCTATCCATCACCGCGTGCATGTCGCACGAGACCGACAGTTCGGGATAGAAGTACGTTTTTGAGAGTGTTACATGCGGATGGGGCCTAAAGAAGCCCGATTCTGCCGCTTCCCAATAGGGGGCGGCGCTTTGTTGCTTCCTGGCAAAGTCGTGAAGGCTATGAATGTCCAGCGCAAAATATCCGCCGGGCTTCAGCGCAGCATGAATATTGCTCAAAAGCGTCTGGCGGTTTTCGGGGGACAGCACTCCGTAATCCTTCGAGATCATCACCGCCGCTTCGAAACAATTTTCCCCAAAGGGCTTTACATAGCTGGCATTTACAAAAACGGCCTGCCTGCCGGCGTTTAGTTCCCTGGCATAGCGGATGGAGTTTTCCGAAAGGTCAATGCCGGTAACAGTATAGCCCAGCCCGGTAAACTCCTTTGCATACAGCCCAGGCCCGCAGCCCAGGTCCACGATGGCCGCGCCGGGCTTAAGCCCCATGACCCTGGACAGATGCTCGCAGATGGCTTTGATGGTCTCCGGCTTGTAGCTGGCTGCATCCGTATCCGGGGAAAGGTGGGCGGCAAGCATCTGTTTGGAAATGTGCGGGTCGGTCCAAATGGAAGCACTGGGAGCGAAGGGTTCTGGGCATTCGATTTCCTTTATCCAATTCATCATGGAAAACATATTGTTTCCTCCTTTTTTGTTTGGCAGCAAACGTAAAAGGGATCCGTCAAAAGCGGCATCCCTTTTTGCACAACAAAAAGGACACCGCTTAGAAAGAATGCGCGGGTACACCAAAACAAGCTATACTCCTGATGCTATGCTCGTTTAGGTCCCACGCTTTCTTTCTTTTTCCAGAAGGCGCAACGCGTGCCCCTTCCGGACGGTATCCCTCCAATAACAATGAATTCGTTTGCTGTCCCCTTAAGAATAGCAGAACCGCCAGCATATGTCAAGAGATGGAATTATGCGATGTATGGCACGATGAAGCCGCCATAGGGCATCACATACACATCCTTGCCGTGCACGTCAAGCGCTTTTTGCAGCGCCTTTATATCCGAAAAAGCCTCCAGCGCCATGGGAGCCACCGTGTCCGCGGAAAGCTTCGTCAGCATCAGCACCCGGCCCTTTCGGATAGCCTCGCAGGCGGCATAGAAGATGTAGCCCGAGATGGTGAAATCCTCCCGCAGCGCGGGGTCCAGCCGATCCTGGGCCAAAGGTTTGATCCAATCGAAGAACTCGGGCGTGCCGCCGCCCTCCCGGCATTCGGCCAGGAACACCATCGTTCCCCCATCCTTGAGCGCCTGGGCCGCGTTGAGCAGTGTCTTAACCGCCTGGTAGAGGTTGATGTCCTTGGGAAAACCCCCGCAGCTGGCAATGACCACATCCGCCTTTTTTTTAATGGGCACGCCGAAATATTCCTGCACCATGCGGCAGCTTTTTTCCCAAGCATGGAGCCAATGGCCGCAGACGAGGGCGCAATGCTCCTGACGGCCATTCGCTACCAGATTGATCCCAAAGGCAGGGCTTACCAGTGCCGCCGCCTCCGCCATATCCTCATGAACGGGGTTATCTTTCAATATCCCCATACCGATGAGCGGGTTGGAGCGGGGGGCATTAGGATCAAGAGAATGGATATGGTTCTGGCAGATGGTGTCTGGGCCGCTGACCCCGGGCACGATGCTCTTGCGCCCCCCGCCAAAACCGGACATCAAATGATGGACGGTGCCGCTTATGATGATCACCTTGCGATTTACCACAAGGGGGTTCACACGTACCTGCGTTCCCCGGGAGGTGACGCCCACATCTACAAGATCCAGGGCTTCGCAGTCATGGTTCACTACCTGGAACCGGCTGTACACCTCCGAGGAAACCAGCTTTTGGAGTTCTTCCGTCGTCTGGGGGCGATGAGTGCCCAAGGCCACCAGGAAAACAATGTTTTCTTCCTTGACGCCAATCACCCGGCACAGATAGTCCGCAAGCAACGGGCATATCTTGTCCTGGCGCATCCAGAACCTAGTGATGTCGCTGACAATGACAGTCACCTTGTCTTTTGGCCCAATGACTTCATTCAGCGGCGCGCAGGCTACGCACTCTTTTGTCACCGCCCGAAAAAAGGCAGACGGCAAGTCACCGATCACCGGCGCGGACCCTTCCGTAAGATATTCCACCGATAAGGCCCCGCCCAAATCAAGCGTTACTTCCCCATCCCCGTATTTGAGTGCAGCTTCCATGCCGCATCCCCCTTTCCCTTGGTGGATCAGCGATCAGCTCAATAAAATCGAAAGGCCGTGGGAGATTTTCCCACGGCCAGGTCAGTTTATTTCGCCAGCTGCGAAAGCGCCTCGTTTACAGCCTTCACCACCGCCGTGGAGGTGATGGTAGCACCGGAAATAGCGTCCACATCCGTGCCCAACACGATCTGCCCGGATTTGCCGATGAACTGGCTGGTGAAGGCCTCATCCTTCGCCTTGGCGCCCAGGCCTTCGGTCTCGCTGAACTTCGCCCCGCCTACGGTCAGGGCGGTGATCACGCCGTTTTCATCCACGGTAACGGTGACGTCGATATCTCCGCCAAAGCCCTTTTCCGTAACTGTGGCCGTCTTTCCGGTGGTTGAAAGTTCTTTTAGCGCTTCGTTGACGCCATTCACCACTGCTGTGGAGGTGATGGTGGCCCCGGAAATGGCGTCCACATCCGTGCCCAGTACGATTTGCCCGGACTTGCCGATGAATTGATCCAGGAAATCCGCGCCCTTTGCCTTGGCGCCCAGGCCTTCGGTCTCTGCAAAACTAGGCCCCCCCACGGAGATGGCGGTGATCACGCCGCTTTCATCCACGGTGACAGTGATCTCGATATCCCCGCCAAAGCCCTTTTCCGTGACCGTTGTGGTCTTGGTAGGCGACAGGCTCTGTATGGCAGCGTTCACAGCTTCCACAGCGCCCTTGGAAGAGAAGGTGGCGCCGCTTAAGACGTCGATGTTCTCGCCCACTGTAAACGGCCCGGTCTGGCCAATGAATTGGCTGATAAAGGCCTCATCCTTCACCTTTGCGCCAAGGCCTTCCGTTTCCGCAAAGGAAGCGTTCTGGCCAAGCTGCAGGGAGGTGATCTTTCCGTCCGCGTCCAGGGTGACGACTGCCTCAATGGGGCTTTCAAAGCCCTGGCGGGTGGCCTTGGCGGAGCTCGGCCCCAGCACCACTGCGGGTTCCGGCGTGCCCTCGGCCTTCACCGGTTCGCCTTCGGTGGTGGCGGAGGATGTGGTATCCGCTTTAGGGGCTTCGGTCGCTGCGGCAGGTTTCGCAGCATCATCCGCTTTTGATTCTCCTGACGCACCCACGCCCAGGCTTTCTAGTGCCGCGTTCACAGCTTCCACAGCGCCTTTGGAAGAGAAGGTTGCGCCGCTTACGGCATCGATGTTTTCGCCTACTTTAAACGGCCCTGTCTGGCCAATGAATTGGCTGATATAGGCGTCATCCTTCACCTTTGAGCCAAGGCCTTCCGTTTCCGCAAAGGAAGCGTTCTGGCCCAGCTGCAGGGATGTGATCTTTCCGTCCGCGTCCAGGGTGACGACTGCCTCAATGGGGCTTTCAAAGCCCTGGCGGGCGGCCTTGGCGGAGCTCGGCCCCAGCACCACAGCGGGTTCAGGCGTGCCCTCGGCCTTCACCGGTTCGCCTTCGGTGGTGGCGGAGGATGTAGCATCCGCTTGGGGAACTTCGGTCGCGGCTGGCACTTCCACACTGCTGCCCATGGTCTGCTTGGCCGGCAGGCCCAGGCTTTCCAGCGCCGCGTTCACAGCGCTTACAACGCCCTTGGAGGAGAAGGTAGCGCCGCTCACGGAGTCGATATTTTCGCCTACGGTAAACGGCCCGGTCTTGCCGATAAATTGGTTGATAAAAGCGTCTTCCTTCACCTTGGCGCCCAAGCCCGGCGTTTCATCGAAGGAGGCGTTTTCACCCACCTTCATGGCGAGGATCTTCCCATCCTCATCCACGGTGATCACAACTTCGATGGGGCTCTCATACCCATCCTTGACTGCCTTGGCTGTGCGCCCTTCCGGCGCCGCTGTAGCCTCGGGGACAGGAGTGGGCTGCGCCGTGGGCTGCGCCGTGGGCGCGCCGGAAAGTGCCGCCAGCGCCTCATTGACGCCCTTGACGACTGCAGTCGAAGTGATGGTGGCGCCGGAGATGGCGTCCACATTCGTGTTCAGAACGACAGGACTGGACTTGCCGATAAACTGGCTGGTGAAGGCTTCTTCTTTGGCCCTGGCGCCATAGCCCTCTGTTTCGGCAAACTGCTCGCCGCCCACGGTCAGGGCGGTGATGACGCCGTTTTCATCCACAGTTACGGTCACGTCGATGGGACCGCCAAAGCCGTCCACCGTGGCGGTTGCCGTATTCCCCTGCACCTGGGGCCCAGCGGGAGCGCCTGAAAGGGCGGACAGCCCTTCGTTCACACCGTCCACCACGGCGGTGGAGGTGATGGTGGCGCCGGAGATGGCGTCGATATCTGTATTTAGTTTCACCTGACCGGATTTGCCGATGAACTGGCTGGTGAACGCTTCTTCTTTGGCTTTCGCGCCCAGGCCCTCGGTTTCGGCAAACTGCTCTCCGCCCACCGACAGGGAGGTGATGACGCCGCCGTCATCCACGGTGATGGTGATCTCAATAGGCGCAATATACCCCTGTTTGGTCACAACTGCGGTGTTGCCGTTGATCACAACATTGGCGGGAAGATTCTTGTTCGAGTTGATGCCTGCGGCGGAAGCCATAAAATCCCCCGCCTGGTTAACGCCCCGGACCACCGCGCTGGAGGTGATGGTGGCCCCGGAAATAGCATCCACATTTTCTTTCAATTTTGCAGGAAGCTTCACGCCCGCAAACTGATTCGTAAAATCAGCATCCTTGGCGCGGGCGCCAAGGCCCGCGGTTTCGGCAAATTTCTCGCCGCCCACTTGGACGCCAGTGATCATCCCAGTCAGATCCATGCCGACGGTAACCTGAACAGGGCTGGCATAGCCCTGCACCGTAGCCAGGGCCACGTAGCCTACAGGCTGGCCGTCTTTTGTGCCTTGAAAACAATCATCCAAGCCGCTATCTGCCGGAAGTTCAACGGGCACAAACGCGTCCGCCTGGGCAAGCACGGCCTTACGGGCCGCGACTTTGGCCTCCTCCCCCCGCTGGGCGATGGTATCCCGGGTCAGTTCGTTTGTTCCTGCCAGGGCAAAACCCGCCACCAACGCAATGAGGAATAGCACAAGCCAGCCTTGCAATTTCCTAGGCGCCTTATTTTCCATGACCGTTTCCTCCGTTTACAACAAAAAAGAACAGCGCCAGAGGCGCACATCCCGTACCTTCGCATTATATCATGTGATTTTTTTAACTGTCAATGTCGTTTGATAATTAACAATTCAATTGTTTGCACAAAATACCGCTGCGTGAACATCTGCGCGCACGACAAGTAAAATGCTGGAGGAATCTTCGATGCGCAACAAAACCGCCCTTTTCGTATTGGTCGCGGGCATGATCCTGGTTCTTGCTTTCCTTGCCTTCACTGCTTTGGCCAGTTCCAACGGAACGGGGACCGCCACCGGAACGCCTATTGTATCCCCTACCACCGGCGTCGCTGCAACGGCTGGGCCCAGCGTTGTGCCGGGGATTACAGGGTCTGGGGCAAGTGTCAAGATCGGCCAGGCGCTGTATGCCGCCCACGGAACAAACGCTTTTTGTCTAGCCACTGTGGCTATGAATGGCAACATCATCACGGATGCCTTGCTGGATGAATTCCAGTACGTGGACCCGGCCACGTTCAAGAGCCCCGTGCCCAACTCCGACGCCTTCAAAAATGCCGATGGGTATGTGCTGGCCTCCAAGCGAGCCAATAACGACGCCTACAGCGCCCTGATGTCTGAAAAAGGTAAGGCGACCCAATCGCTGCTTACTTCTTACCAAGCAATTGAGGCTTTCGTGACGGGCAAGACCATTGCCGATCTGGAAACGCTTGTGGCAGGCAAGACAGCGCCGGAGATGGTGGACGCGGTCTCCGGCTCCACGCTGCAGGATACGCTGGGATACCTGCAGGCGTTGATCGCTGCGGGCAAGGCGGCGCAGTAACGAGTAGCAATAAGGTGTGCCACTTAACGTCTTCTCCTCAAGTAAACGCTGGATCATTTGGGGACATGTCATTCTGAGCGAAGCGAAGAATCTTGAACTTTATGAAACTTAAAGATTCTTCGGTCGCTTCACTCCCTCAGAATGACAGCCGGTTCCTTTGGACGTCGTTTACTCAATGAGGTAGCTCCTAACCACCCCGGCCATCGCCGCCACCCCTGCACGGGAGGGGGAATCAAAAAGAGGCATTGCTGCAACGCAAGCCTCTTTTAATTTTGAAGGGATCTGTTTATTTGGAACGGCATATCCCTGCTTTAGAAAGGCAGTATCCTTGCCATTCCTATCTCCACTGCGGCCGGCCGTTTTCCGGCAGCTTCAAGTGCTGCATCACCAGCTTGGCTGCGGTGCCTGTGAGGATGCCCGTCACGATCCCCACCACAACAAGGATTGAAAGATAGTACAAAAGCGATTCCGTCTGTAAAATCAGCATGGCCATGAGTATCTGCCCCACGTTGTGCAATACGGCGCCCGTGACGCTCACGCCCAGCACGCTCATGCCCGGGATGCGCCTGACCAGGAGCATAAACAGCATGCTCAAAACCGAGCCCGCCGCGCTGTACAGGATCGTCTGCAAATAGCTGGGCATGTACAGAAGCGGTACGGTCACCTTGAGCGCCATCAGAATAAGCGCTTCCTTGACACCCAGCATATAGATAGCGAACAGCAGCACCGCATTGGAAAGGCCCAGTTTGATGCCCGGTATCCCCGCTCCTAAGGGGATGAATGATTCCACAATGCCCAAAATAAGGATCAGTGCCAGCAGCACCGCCATCAGGGCCAGCTGTTCTGTCTTTTTTCTCACGGCGTTTGCTCCCCGGCTTCCTGCGGCGTCACAAGCTCCAAAACCACCTGATTGGGCAGGCAGATGATCATGTTCCCCAGAACCCTTGTTTCTGTATTATCCAGCGTCACCGTTCCCTGCTTGATGCAGCTTTGGTTGTCGCAGTTGGCTTCCTTCATATACACGCTGTCCCTGGTGACATGCAGTACGTTGTCCCTGCCGTTTTGCTGGTGCAGGCGGTATTCCGCCTCACGAAAAAGGGGCAGCGGCTTATAGCGCGTGTTCCCCACCGATACCACGAGGTATGCGATAGGCGCTCCCTGGGTCACCTGGGGCTGTGCGGCCGCCGTGCCGGTCAGCGGGATCTCCGTTAAAACACGCAGGGGGTCGTCCCCGCCCGGGGCATTCAGACGTATGCCGCTCCTGGTGAGCACGAACAATCCCAGCGCCATCAAAAGTGCGATGGCGATAATCCACCAATCCTTGCGTTTGGGCATGAGGGGCCTTCCTTTTTGCGTTATTCCTGGTAGACGCTTTTCAGCAGCGCGATCTCCGCCTGATAGCCGTCCAACTCATTGGGCGTTTCCAGAAGAAAGGGCAGCTGCCGAAGCGCCGGATGGTTGATGACCCTGGTCAGCGCCTCCAGCCCCAGATGCCCCTCACCGATCTTCTCGTGCCGATCCTTGTGGCTGCCAAAGGGATTCTTTGTATCGTTGATGTGGATGGCCTGAAGGCGGTCAAGACCTACCACCTTATCAAACTTCGTCAAAACGCCATCCAAGTCATTTATGATATCATACCCCGCATCGTGAACGTGGCAGGTATCCAGGCAGACGCCCATCTTATCCGTAAGATTCACCCGGTCGATGATCTCCCGCAGCTCTTCAAAAGTCCCGCCCACCTCGCTGCCTTTTCCCGACATGGTCTCCAAAAGCACCTGGGTGGTCATTTCGGGCCAGAGGATCTCATTGAGCATTTCCGAAATCAGGCGGATACCCGTTTCAATCCCCTGCTGCACATGGCTGCCAGGGTGAAAGTTGTACATATTGCCCGGGGTATACTCCATGCGCTTTAAGTCATCCGCCATGGTGTTGCGGGCAAATTCCCGTATGTTGTCGGCAGCCGCGCTGCCGTTGAGGGTATAGGGCGCGTGGGCCAGGATCTTGCCGAAGTTATTCTCGCGGGCCAATTCCAGAAACGCCGCCACATCCTTGGGATCGATCGCCTTGGCCACTCCGCCCCGGGGATTTCGGGTAAAAAACTGGAACGTATTGGCCCCTATTTGAACGGCGTCCTTGCCCATATGCAAGTAGCCCTTGGCGGCAGAAAGGTGGCAGCCTAGCTTCATCATATAAAGTCCTCCTTAACAGTCAGTCGTCCTCATCCCGGACGACAAGTCCCAGCAGTGCGGCCAGATCCGCCGCCTGCATAGTAGTTACAATGGCCCCCTTCAAATCGGGAAGCGTGACTTGCATGCCGTTTAGCTTACAAGTCCGCAAATCAATATCCTTGAGCGCTGCCTGCTGGAACAGCACCTGCGTAAGGTCGCAATGGTCAAAGGATGCGTCCAGCTTTACCCGGGAAAAGGCCGCTCGGTCCAGCTTGCACTTATCAAAAATAGTATCTTGCAGCTTGCCGTCCGCGAAGTTCGCATATCCACCGATGCAGTCCGAAAACCGCGCATAGCGCAGGGAAGCTTCCACAAAGTCCGCGCCCATCAGCTTGCAGCCTAAAAAAGCCACCCTTTGAAAACCAGTCTTGGAAAAATCGCAATTGGAAAAGTCGCAGGCCTCGAACACCACATCCCGGAATCCTGCGTTTTCCATGGAACATTCAGAAAAATCGCACCGCGTGAACTTTGTGCGGAGCACATCCAACCCCTTGAAATCCGCCCCCGCGTAGCTTTCCCCAGTAAAGGCGCATTCCTCCACCCGGTCTTCCAGGGAATGCTTGTCCAAAAGATCCGCATCCTCCGTAAAGATTTCGGGCAGTTCCGGCGCAAATACCTTCATGGGACAAACATTCCTCCTTGGACGGAATGACTTATTGTACCATAATCCGAACCATGGTTACCAGAGGTTTATGAAAAGAGCGGAGAGGGCGCCTTTTGAAAAAGGCGTCCTCTCCAAAACTCGTGAAAACTTCGATTATTGACAGGGATGCCCCCGAAGGTTTCCAAAGTGCGATCGGAAAGCCCTTTGGTCGTGCCCGCAGGCACGAAACCCTTCCCTAAACTTTGTGCTGATTACAGGTTATTTCCGTTCCAACCCCAATACTTGGCTTCTTCATATTTCACAAAGATGCGGTTTCCCGGGATCCCCAGCTCGCTGCTTAAGATCTTCGTGACTTCTTCCGTCATCTTCTGATAAGCGGATGGTGCGGAGGAACCGAATACCTTCACTTCCACCATAGCGGCGGGTTCGGTGTTGGTTCCTGCAAAGTACAGATGGCAGTCCCCAACAATATTCACCATGAGCACGGACTCGCTTTTCCCGGGGATCACCGAGATGGCCTTGCCCAGCATTTGCTTGATGCTCTCCACTTGGGCGAGGGTGATGGATGCGCTCGTTTTGGCCTCGATGAACGGCATATTGCTTCCTCCTTCATTATTCTAAACAGTCAGTTCATACGTTTCGCCTTGGGCATTGTATTCCGCAAGTAGCGGGAGGATGATCTCCTTCAAATACTCTTCCACCTGCTGACTGCTCCTGCCGGTGAATAGATTAGGGTCCATCAGCTTTTGAACATCTTCCCGGTTCAGCCCGAAAGCCTTATCGTTTAAGATGCGGTCCAGCAGATCGTTCCTGCCGCCCTCTTCCTTCACCACACGGCCGGCGGCCTGTGCATGGACGCGGATCTTCTCGTGCAGTTCCTGCCTGTCGCCGCCCCGCTTAACCGCATCCATCAAAATGTTTTCGCTGGCCATGAAGGGCAGCTCCTCCATCACCCGGCGGCGGATCACCTGGGGGTAGACCACCAGCCCATCGCACACGTTCAGCAGGATGTTGAGGATAGCGTCCACCCCAAGGAAGGCTTCCGCCACGGCGATGCGGCGGTTGGCGCTATCGTCCAATGTGCGCTCGAACCACTGTGTCCCGGCAGTGAAGGCGGAGTTCAAAACATCCACCATCACATAGCGGGAAAGGGCGGTAATGCGCTCGGAGCGCATGGGGTTGCGCTTGTAAGGCATGGCGGAGGAGCCTATTTGACTTGTTTCAAAGGGTTCTTCCATCTCTTTGAAGCTTTGCAGGAGCCGCAAATCATAGGAAAACTTGCTGGCGCTTTGGGCAATGCCGCAAAGGGCGCTGACCACCTGGTAATCCACCTTGCGGGAATAGGGCTGCCCGGAGACGGGGACCACCTTTTCAAACCCCATCTGGGAGGCGATATCCCGTTCCAGTTCCTTGATCTTTTCCCCGTTGCCCTCAAACAGTTCCATAAAGCTGGCCTGGGTGCCGGTGGTGCCCTTACTGCCCAGGAGAGCCAAGCCATCTATCCGCTGCGTGACTTCCAGAAAGTCCAAATGAAGCTCATTCATCCACAGCGTGGCCCGCTTGCCCACGGTGGTCAGTTGCGCCGGCTGCAAATGGGTATAGGCCAATGCGGGCAGATCCTTGTACGTACTCGCGAATTTCGCCAGCAGCGCTAATACATTAAGCAGTTTGCGGCGGATGATTGCAAGGCCCTGCTTCATAGCGATGATGTCCGTATTATCCCCCACGTAGCAGGAGGTGGCGCCCAGATGGATGATCCCCTGAGCCTTGGGGCATTGCAGGCCATAAGCATAGACGTGGCTCATCACGTCGTGGCGGACTTCCTTTTCCCGGCGGATGGCGTCCTCATAATTGATGTCATCCAAATGCGCGGTAAGCTCATCGATCTGCTCTTGTGTAATGCCAAGGCCCAGCTTCTTTTCCGCCTTGGCCAGGGCCAACCAGAGCCTGCGCCAGGTCTTGAACTTGTTGTCGTCGGAAAACACATACTGCATCTCCCGGCTGGCGTACCGGGTAGAAAAAGGGCTTACATATCCATCATGTTCCAAGTGCTTCACCTCAATCAACGAAAGTAATCTACGCCGCCTTCAAACAGGGGCTGGAACTTGTTCCCGTCTACGTTCTTGTAAAGATATTCGCCGCTGCGCTCAGTATGGCCCATCTTGCCCAGAATCCTACCGTCCTGGGAGGTGATGGCCTCGATGGCCGAATAGGAGCCGTTGGGGTTATGCGGCAGCTCCATGGCAGGATTGCCGGAGAGGTCAACATATTGGGTGGCAATCTGCCCGTTTTGAGCAAGCTCTTTTATCAACGCCCCCGGCGCCACAAAGCGGCCTTCCCCGTGGGAGATGGCAATGGTGTGGATATCCCCCACCTGACAGCGGGACAGCCAAGGGGACTTTACGGAGGCCACCCGGGTATGCACCAGCATGCTTTGATGGCGGCCAATGGTATTGAAGGTAAGGGTGGGGCAGCTTTCATCCGTATCGATGATCTTGCCGTAAGGAACCAGGCCCAGCTTGATCAGCGCCTGGAAGCCGTTGCAGATGCCCAGCATCAGCCCATCCCGGGTATAAAGCAGCTCATGCACACTGTCCATCATCCGGGGATTGCGGAAAAAGGCGGTAATGAACTTGCCCGAGCCGTCCGGCTCGTCGCCCCCAGAAAACCCGCCGGGGAGCACGATCATCTGGCAAGCCGCGATGCGCCTTTGCGCTTCCTGAATGCTTTCCGCTACGGCGGCAGGCGTCAAGTTGTTGAGCACAAACACATCCACGTCCGCCCCGGCACGATTTAAGGCCCGTAAGGTATCCACTTCGCAGTTGGTGCCAGGAAACACGGGGATAAAGGCTTTGGGCCGGGCGCAACCAGTCTTTGGGGCTGCCCGCCTGTCCACAGGATAGGAGAAAATTTCCGTCTTGTCAACCGCCTTGTTGCGATAGGGAAACACGCTCTCCAGCTTGCTTTCCCAGGCTTCCTGCACGGCGGCAAGGTCGGCGGTCTCGCCTTTGGCGGCAAAGGTATAGCTTGAGGTAGTAGCCCCAAGGGCTTCCCCTATTGCCGCGTCATCATTGAGCTCCAGGATAAAGCTGCCGTAGCGCCAGGCAAACAGATCGCCTTGGAAGGAATCGTCCAACTGGAAGCCGATGCGGTTTCCCAAGGACATCTTAAACAACCCCTCGGCGATGCCGCCAAAGCTCACCGTCCACGCGGAACAGGCTTTCTTTTCCCGTAGGAGCGTCTCCACTATGTCCAAGGTCTGCAGAAAGCCTTCGGAGTCATTCAAGGGATCAGCGGAAAGCAAGACCACCTTGTGGCCTGGCTGCTTGAATTCCGGAGAAGAAACGTTCTCCGCCCGGCCCGGCGCTACGGCGAAGGAGACAAGCGTGGGCGGCACGTTGAGGCTTTCAAAGGAGCCGGACATGCTATCCTTGCCTCCGATGGCGGCGATCCTAAAATCCAGCTGGGCGTCCAGTGCCCCCAGCAGCGCCGAAAGAGGCTTGCCCCAGCGTTCGGGCTTGTCGCCCAGGCGCTCAAAGTATTCCTGGAAGGTCAAATAGACGTCCTTGCGGGAGAAGCCCGCGGCCACAAGCTTTGCGATGCTTTCCGCCACCGCCAGATACGCACCCTGATAAGGGTCCTGCTCGGTAATGTACGGGTTAAAGCCGTAAGCCATGCCAGAAACAGTGGAGGTGGTCCCTTCAAGAACAGGCAGCTTGGCGGCCATGGTTTGGATCGGCGTCATTTGATACTTCCCGCCAAAGGGCATCAAAACAGTCGCCGCGCCAATGGTGGAATCGAACCGCTGCACCAACCCTTTTTTGCCGCACACGTTCAGATCGGCCATCAAGGCCGTGAGCTTTTGCTGAAGATTCCCGGCGGGAGTGGGTTTTGAGGAAACCTGGCTTTGTTTCACCTGAGCCGCAGCGTGTTTGGAAGCGCCGTTGGAATTCAAAAAATCTCTGGAAAGGTCCACCAGCGTCTTCCCTCGCCACGTCATACTGAGGCGCTTCTGTTCCTTCACCCGGGCCACTTGGGTGGCCTCGATGTTTTCCTTGTGCGCCTCATTTAAGAAGGCTTGCACATCCTCCGGGGCGATGACAACGGCCATGCGCTCCTGGCTTTCGGAGATGGCAAGCTCCGTACCGTCAAGCCCTTCATACTTCTTTGGCACGGCGTCAAGATCGATGTCCAGGCCATCGGCCAATTCCCCGATAGCCACCGACACGCCGCCGGCCCCAAAGTCGTTGCAGCGCTTAATGAGTCGGGTGACGTCAGGATTGCGGAAGAGCCTCTGCAATTTGCGCTCGGTAGGGGCGTTGCCCTTTTGTACCTCGGCCCCGCAGGTCTCGATGCTCTCCAGGTTATGGGATTTGGAGGAGCCGGTGGCCCCGCCGCATCCGTCCCGGCCGGTGCGGCCACCCAACAGCAGCACCACATCCCCGGGGGCTGGCACTTCCCGGCGCACATTCTCCTTGGGGGCAGCGCCTAGCACGGCGCCGATCTCCATACGCTTGGCCACATAGCCGGGATGGTAGATCTCATCCACAAAGCCCGTAACCAAGCCGATTTGATTGCCATAGGAGCTGTAGCCCGCCGCAGCGGTGGTGGTGAGCTTGCGCTGAGGGAGTTTGCCCGGCAGCGTTTCGGCGATAGGCTTCAAAGGATCTGCCGCGCCGGTGACGCGCATGGCCTGGTAAACATAGGTCCGGCCGGAAAGGGGGTCCCGGATGGCCCCGCCGATGCAGGTGGCCGCGCCGCCGAAAGGCTCGATCTCGGTGGGATGGTTGTGGGTCTCGTTTTTAAACATCAACAGCCACTGCTCGGTCTTCCCGTCCACCTCCACGGGGATCTCGATGGAGCAAGCGTTGATCTCCTCCGAAATGTCAAGGTTATGAAGACGGCCCTGCTTTTTCAGGTACTTGCCCCCGATGGTGGCGATATCCATTAGGGTAATGGGCTTATTCTTTTTCCCATGCACCGCATCCCGAAGCTTCAAATAGCGCAGGAAGGCTTTCTCCACCCGCTCCTGCTCGATATTGACTTCATCAAGCACCGTCAGGAAGGTGGTATGGCGGCAATGATCGGACCAGTAGGTATCAATCATGCGGATCTCGGTAAGGCTGGGATCACGGTTTTCCGAAAGGAAATAGTCCTGGCAGAAGAGCAGGTCGGCGGCATCCATGGCAAGGCCGTACTTACGCACAAATTCCCCCACGGCATCCCTGTCCAGCTTGCGGAAGCCATGCAATGTTTCAATATCTTTCGGCTCGGGATAGTCGGTTTTCAGAGTTTCGAACCGTTCTAAAGAAGCCTCCCGGCTTTCCACGGGGTTGATGACATATTTTTTCACCCGGGCCATCTCTTCGGAAGTGGGTTCCCCGCCCAGCAGATACACCCTGGCGGTGCGGGTAAGCGGCCGCTCGCCCTGGGAGACAAGCTGGATGCACTCGGCGCAGGAGTCGGCCCGCTGGTCAAATTGGCCTGGAAGATATTCCACAGCGAAGATCTTTTCATCGGTTACAGGAAGCTCCGCATAAGGCGTATCCAGCTGCGGCTCGAAAAAGACGATGGGCTTGCACTTATTAAATAAGGCCTCGTCGATCCCTTCCACATCGTAGCAGTTGAAAAGCCGGAGGGAATGGATGCTTTTGATATTCAAAAGGTCCCGGATCTCCGCAAGAAGCTGCGCGGCCTCCACGGCGTAAGAGGCTTTCTTCTCCACATAAAGGCGAAAAACTGGCATGCTGCTTCCTCCCTCAACTTTTTTGACTTTCAAGGGCGCGCTGCCCGATATCGTTCCGTTTGTGCATCCCATCAAAAGAGATGGCCCCGCAGGCGCGGTAGGCTTTCGCTATCGCGTTTGAAAGGGTGTCTGTCGTGGCGGCAACGCCCAGCACCCGCCCGCCGGAAGTGAGGATCTTGCCATCCTCCGAAAGCTTTGTTCCGGCATGGAAATGGTACACGCCCGGTTCTTTTTTGGCATCCAGACCCTTGATCTCCTTGCCGGTTTCGTAGCTCTTGGGATAGCCGCCGCTGGAGATGACCACACAGCACGACGCTCCGGGAGCAAAGGATACTTCCGTTTTATCCAGGGTGCCGTCCACTGTGGATTTCATGATGGTGAACAGGTCGCTGGTGAGAAGCGGAAGCACCGCCTGCGTTTCCGGATCACCGAAACGGCAGTTGTATTCGATGACCTTGGGGCCATCTTTCGTGAGCATCAGGCCGAAGTACAGGCAGCCACGGAAAGTACGGCCCTCCTGATTCATGGCATGGATAGTGGGCAGAAATATCTCCCGCATGCACAGCGCCGCAATCTCCTCTGTGTAAAAGGGGTTGGGGGCAATGGCTCCCATGCCGCCGGTGTTCAGGCCCAGGTCATTATCCAGCGCCCGCTTGTGATCCATGGAGGAGACCATGGGTTTGATAGTCTTCCCATCGGTAAAGCACAGCACCGAAACTTCCGGGCCGGTGAGGAATTCTTCCACCACCACCCAGCTGCCGGATGCGCCGAAGACTTTTTCCTCCATGATCTCATGGATGGCGGAAACGGCTTCGGCCTTTGTTTGGCAGATGAGCACGCCCTTGCCCAGCGCCAGCCCGTCCGCCTTGATGACGATGGGATACGCACAATCATTCAAATACCCAATCGCCGCAGCCGCCGAATCGAACACTTCATAGGCGGCGGTGGGGATACCGTACTTCTTCATGAGCCCCTTGCTGAACACCTTGCTGCCCTCGATAAGGGCGGCCTTCTTATCCGGCCCGAAGGCGGGGATGCCAGCCTCATTCAGCAGATCCGTAAGCCCCAGGCACAAGGGATCATCCGGGGCCACCACCACAAAATCAATGGCCTTTTCTTTGGCAAAGGCCGCGATGGCTTGAATATCCGTAGCCTTGATGGGTACGCAAATACCCTCCCCAGCCATGCCGCCGTTGCCGGGGAGGACATATATTTCTTTTATTTCAGGGTTCTCCCGCAACTTTTGAAGGATGGCGTGCTCCCGTCCGCCGCCCCCCACCAATAGCAGTTTCATTCGCGTCCTCCCATTTTTAATGGTGGAAAAGACGAATTCCCGTAAAGCACATGACCATGTTGTGCTCGTCGCAGGCGGCGATCACATTGTCGTCCCTCACCGAGCCGCCAGGCTGGGCCACATATTGAACGCCGCTGCGCCGGGCCCGCTCGATATTGTCCCCGAAGGGGAAGAAGGCGTCGCTGCCCAGGGATACGCCGTCCAGTTTATCCAGCCATTCCCGGCGCTCTTTAGGGGTGAGGGGTTCCGGGCAAAGGTTAAAGAATTGCTGCCATTTGCCTTCCTCCAGCACATCGCCGCAATCGTCGGAGATGTACAGGTCGATGGTGTTGTCGCGGTCGGGGCGGCCCAATTTTTCTGCAAAGGGCAGCGCCAGCACCTTGGGATGCTGCCGGAGCCACCAATTGTCGGCTTTATTCCCTGCCAGGCGGGTACAATGGATGCGGGATTGCTGCCCGGCGCCTACGCCAATGACTTGCCCGTCTTTCACGTAGCAGACGGAATTGGACTGGGTGTATTTGAGGGCGATGAGGGAAATAAGCAGATCCTGCCGGGCCTCTACCGGCAGCGTCTTATTGGCGGTCACAATGTTGTTTAAAAGGGAATCCTCTATTTTGAGTTCATTGCGCCCCTGCTCGAAGGTGATGCCGAATACGTCCTTCTGCTCGATGGGGCTGGGAATATAATTGGGGTCAATTTTCACGATATTGTAGTTTCCCTGGCGCTTGGCTTTCAGAATTTCCAGCGCTTCCGGGGCGTAGCCGGGGGCGATGATCCCATCGGAGACCTCGGGCTTGATAAGGTTGGCCGTTTGAGCATCGCACACGTCGGAGAGGGCGATAAAGTCCCCAAAGGAGGACATGCGGTCGGCCCCCCGGGCCCTGGCATAGGCGCAGGCCAAGGGAGAGAGAGGCTTGTTCCCCACAAAATAGATCTGCTTGAGGGTATCGCTTAGGGGCAGCCCCACCGCCGCCCCAGCAGGGCTCACATGCTTGAAGGAGGCTGCCGCGGGAAGGCCCGTCGCCTGCTTTAGTTCCCGCACCAGCTGCCAGCCGTTCAGCGCATCCAGCAGGTTGATGTAGCCGGGCCTGCCGCCCAGAACTTCAACGGGCAGTTCCCCTTCCTTCATAAAGACCCGGGCAGGTTTCTGGTTGGGGTTGCAGCCGTATTTCAGCGCCATTTCCCTGGCCATGATCAAATTCCCCCACTCATTTGACATTCTTGTTGAAAATACGCGTGCTCGCCTGCCCGTCCGCAAGGCTGATATACCGAACGAACAGGGACACCTTGTTTTCAGGGTCCAGGCTTTCCCAAAGTTTTTGAGAAAAGTCCTGCATATCGTCCGATACAGCCACGCATACCGGTTCCCCCTCAAAAGAGGGGATAGGATTTCCATCGCCCCGGTAGGTGTGGATGAGATGGCCTTCTCCCGCTTTGGACGCGGGATATTCAAAGAAGAACCTTTGATGCGCGTCCGGGCCGCCGCCGCTTTTCAAAATGGACAGGTGGTAGGCGCAGGTTCCTTCCTTCACCGCCATCAGCCCGCTGATGCGGGGGGTAAAGTTGGGGGCGTCCGGCTC
>JAEWAH010000076.1 GCA_023391725.1 Bacillota bacterium
TTCCTGAATACAGCTGGTGGAACGAGTGCCTCCACGGTGTTGCCAGGGCCGGCGTTGCAACCATGTTCCCGCAGCCCATCGGCATGGCGGCCAGTTTTGACACAAAGCAGCTGCATGAGATCGCCTCCATCATCGGCGACGAAGCCAGGGTCAAGCACCACGCCGCAGCGGAAAAGGAAGACCGGGGCATCTACAAGGGGCTGACCATGTGGACGCCCAATATTAACATCTTTCGTGACCCCCGCTGGGGCCGCGGCCACGAAACGTATGGGGAAGATCCCTTCCTTACAGCCCGCATGGGCGTCAGCTTCATCAAGGGCCTGCAGGGCGACGATCCTAAGTATTTCAAGTGCATCGCCACCGCCAAGCACTTTGCCGTGCATAGTGGCCCCGAGGCCGACCGCCACGCCTTTGACGCCCAGGCTTCCAAAAAGGATATGGCGGAAACGTATCTGCCCGCCTTCAAAGCCGCGGTGGAAGAAGCCGGGGTCTTTTCCATCATGGGCGCGTACAACCGCGTCAACGGCGAGGCAGCTTGCGCATCGCCCACGCTGCTCCAAAAGACGCTGCGGGAGGACTGGCATTTTGACGGTTATGTAGTCAGCGACTGCGGCGCCATTGAGGATATTTATGAGCACCACAAGGTGGTGAAAAGCGCGGCGGAAGCTGCGGCGCTGTCGGTAAACAACGGTTGCGACCTGTGCTGCGGCTGGGTGTTCCCGCACCTATTGGAGGCGGTGAAGCAGGGCCTGATATCCGAGGAAACGATCACCGAGGCCGCCTACCGGCTGCTGCTGGCGCGCTTTAAGCTGGGCATGTACGATCCCATTCAGGATCAGCCCTACGCCAATCTTCCTTACGAGCTGAATGACTGCGACGAGCATCACCAAAAGAGCCTTAAGATGGCCAGGGATACCCTGGTGCTCCTAAAGAACGAGGGTCTGCTGCCCCTTGATAAAAAGAGCCTGAAAACCGTTGCCGTTATCGGCCCCAACGCCGACAGCCGGGATGCGCTGAAGGGCAACTACACTGGCACGCCCTCTGAAACCTACACGGTGCTGGAAGGCATCAAGGCGGCGCTGCCGGGCGTTCGGGTCATCTTTGCCGAGGGCTGCGCGCTGACTGGCGGATCGGTGGAGGCGCAATGGGGCGAGACGTCTGATTACCGTATCGGCGAAGCGCTGAAGGCGGCGGAGATGGCCGACGCGGTGATCCTTGTCATGGGCCTCAACGGCGACAAGGAGGGCGAGGAGGGCCTGGGCTCCGGCGACAGGACGACCATGCACCTGCCCGAATCCCAACGCGACCTGATCGATGCGCTGACGACCGTGAAAAAGCCCATGGTGTTTGTGAATATGACGGGATCGGCCACCATCTTCCCTCACGCGGAGCACTTCCAGGCGATCCTGCAGGCCTGGTACCCCGGCCAGATGGGCGGCATCGCCATCGCAGATGTACTGTTTGGCGCGTACAGCCCCTGCGGACGGCTGCCGGTGACCTTCTACGCCACCATGGAACAGGTGCCGGATTTTTCGGATTACCGCATGGAAGGCCGCACCTACCGCTATATGCAGGCCGCGCCAGCCTATCCCTTCGGGTACGGCCTGTCCTACACCAGCTTTGCCTACAGCGGCCTGTCAGCTAAGGTGTCGGAAGCGGGCATGGATGTGACGGTCACCGTGAAAAACGTTGGGTCCATGGATGGCAGAGAGGTGGTGCAGGCCTATGTGAGCCTGATCGATCCCGCCTATTCCGCACCGATTCGGCAGCTTGGCGCCTTTGACAGTGTGTTCCTAAAGGTTGGGGAAGCGAAAACCGTCACCCTGCATATAGCCCGGGAACAGCTCTCCGCCTATGATGAGGAAGGCGCTGCTCACATGCACAAGGGAAAGTTACAGTTGTTTGTAGGCGGCGGCCAGCCGGATGAGCGCACCATGCAGCTTACAGGAAAATCCTGCCTGAGTGCCGAAATCGTATTGAAATAAGCCCACTTGCCTAAAATGGCAAAACGCCTGGAAAACTAAATATATCAAACCGCTGGGTGGATGCTATGCACTGCCCAGCGGTTTACATATCTTGCTTTCGCAATGCCTTTGCTTATAATGGTTGTGTAAAAGGTTGGAATTGTCAAGGTGTTAAGTCAAAAGGATGGTGTATATGAGCCAGGATGATACAGCTTTGCAAATAAGCGAGATATATGAGATCCTAAAGGATCGGTGTGTGTCTACGGGTGAGATAGCTTTGTATCAAAAGAAAGGCCGGATCACAGATTACTTATTAGATAACAAATACATCTTAAGAATATCAAACTCTGCGCTGGATGATCAAATGAAGCAGAATAGAGCAAAATCGATATCGTTTGTATCTAAAATCCATTCATCTGGTGCATTTACTGCTTCTGGCCACCAATACCATTACCTGATTACTGATTATGTGCAAGGCAATGATTTATGGAGCGTTATACAGGATCTTACAGATGAACAAAAAGTCAATATCGGAAAGGAAATCGCTCAATTCCTCAGTGAACTGCATTCAATAACGGACGCTGCTTATGACATTGGCCATTATGTTCCTACAATTCCCAGGTGCACAAAATCATGGAAAGATGGACATCTTGAATATATCGAAATGTTAAGAAGCGGTCTTTCTGAAATGGATATAGCATTGGAAAGTAAAAAAGTGATTTCAAAAGCATTTGATTATCTTGATGCAAATAGCCATTCCCTGGAATACCAAACGGGAGCCAAACTGTTGCATAATGATTTTCACCCTAAAAATATTATCGTGCACGAAGGCAGGTTGGCTGGAATCATAGATTGGGAGTGCTCACAATTCGGCGAAGCAGACTTTGAATTGACTCATTTTTTTCATTGGTGCATTTACCCATCCATACCAGAGAATAAGCTTGGACTATTATTGAAATCTGTTATAGAAAATCTACAGCCGAATGTGCCCAATATAGAAAACCGCCTCACAATTTATCAACTGGAACATGAGATAAATCAATTGATTTGGAATGGCAGCATGCAAGAGGAAGAGAGAATACAAAGAATAAGTGGTTGGCTTGACGGCCAAGTTGACGCTTTATTCGAAGAATGGCAGACAGAATAATTCGTATGATTGCATACCATAATTAACAAAGCGCACCCTGCCTAACCGGCTGAGGGGTGCGTTTTCTATAGACGCAGGTAACAATGCCGCAGCGTGTCATCGCGGACTATCGTCATTTCGCCGGATAGATAATGGAGGTATCGCCACAGGAGGCGTACAGGCCGGGGCCGATCATGGTGCTGATGTGCGTTCCCGCGATATCACCTGATATGATCCCTTCCACAAGCGCAATGAACGGCGCAAGGCTCTCGCCGGGGATAAAATTGCATTCGCCGTGGCCGGAGAGCAGCCGGCTTGCGCCAAGCTTTTGAAGTTTTTGCAGGCTCTCTAAATACACCTTCAAGGGTTCGCTGTGGCATACATGCAGCCAGACGGGCCCCCAGTAAGCATCCGGGACATATGTGTCGCCCGTGAAGATCGTATCCGTCTGTTCATCATACAGGCAGATGCTCCCCGGCGTATGGCCGGGTGTTTCCAGCACGCGAAGGGTCCTGCCTCCCAGATCCAAAACGTCGCCGTCCTTCACAGCAATGTTTTCAAGTCTTCCAGGCGTACCGAAGAAATCGACATGGACCTTCGGCGGAATGCCATCCGCAGCCTTTTTATCGCGCGGCAGCACATTGTAATCCGGCTGCCGCGCATTCATGCGGGCGTTTTCGCGCTTTAACTCCGCTCCGTCCGGGTGAAGTTCCGCTAGATCGGCTGCGCCGCCATATACCACGCCGAAGAGATCGTTCCCGCAGGCGTGGTCATTATGGCCATGGCTCATGGCGACGATCACAGGAAGGCTTGCCAAGAAAGAGATGAACTTGCTCAGATCACCCGCGCCAAACCCGGTATCAAACAGCAGCGCCGTATCTCTGCCCAGGATCAGGTACATGTTGTCCGCGCCATGATCGCTGATGCGCCAAACGCCCTGACCCAGGTCATACGCATGATACCAGCCGTCCGTGCGGTCATATGCCATGGCTGCTATCACCTCCTATTTCATGTCAACAGCGTAGTGATGACCGGCCTTGGCCTGCCATGCAAGACATTCACCGTTTGTCCTGTCCACTTCAAAGGGTATTTCCGTGCCATCGGCAAGATCAGTGACAACCACGGCCTTACCCGGCCACGGGTTCATCAGTCTGCATTGGGCGCTCCTGCGGGCGCTTACGGTAACAGCCTGGATGCCGTTTTCGTCCTTGGCTGCGCTGACCTCAAAGCCGCCCCGGGCCAGCATATTTCTAAAGGAGATGACGCTCCATTTGGGCACCACCGGAAACAGGTGGATGCGCCCGGAACGGCTGTTGAGCAAACGCTCCGGTGTGCGTATCAGCTCCGAGGCCAGCATTTCCTCATCCGCAATACTGACGCCCGGCATGTTATACCCGCAGGGAACCTGATCTGCAAAGCAGCCTACAAGGATATACGGCTCGTTGTTCATGGCGGCGCGTACCGTATCCGCGGTGCGGATGATCAGCTCCTTGTCCTCCCTTGAACTGTCCAGTGTGATTTCATCCGCCAATGTCGCCGGGTAATTGGCACTGTTGATTTCATGGTCGCCGGCCTGCCAGCGGGGCATGGCCCCGGGGTTGCCCGCCAGGATCTTACCCATGCCGATATCGAAGGTGGGGTAGGGCGGCAGATGCTCCGCCACATCCTTCCATCCGGGGATCAGGTCATCATCCTTATGCAGGTACTCCGCCGCTTCACAGGCCAGGTTCAATATTTTGCGGAACATGGTGATGGCCGCCGTGGTGTTTTTGGCATATCTCAACTCGTAGGAGATGCCGTAACTCTCCGTTTCCACCGCAGGCAGAAGGTTGTACTGCTTGCCGTCCCAGCCCCGTTTGGCAAAGGCCGCGTAGAAAATGGCCAGTTCCCTTAGTAACGGATAGGCGGTTTCGCGCAAGAACGCCTCATCGCCGGTATAGTCCCACAGGTTCCAGATGACCTTCATCACCTGGCCCGGCACTTCCACGCAAAAATCGAGTGTTTGATTTTCAATATACCAGGGGTCGGGGGTGGCGGGGGGCAGGTAG
>JAEWAH010000327.1 GCA_023391725.1 Bacillota bacterium
CCCGTATACTCACTTGCGAAATACAAAAGCGGCAGGTTCATCATGGTATCGATGATGGCCCAGCCTTCCCGACCCTTTCCGTTCCAGGCGCGGATAAAGCCATTGGGGTTGTACCGGCCAGCCAGCATATTGGCGCAGAACAGCGTGCGCTTGAGGCTCTCCTTATCCCCATCCACGGCAAAATGCACACCGCTGTTGATGAGCCACATGAAGCCCACGTCATGGTGCAGGCTCAAATAATCTACCAGCGCCTCATCCATTATCTTTTCGGAGCGCACAGCTTCTTCCTTATAAAGATCGGCGTCGGTTTCCAGGTACATCTGCCACATCTCTGCGGGCCAGAAACCATTTGTCCACCAGGTGATGCCCATAGATGCCCATTTGCCGTCTTTGACAGTGTAGGGTATTCCGGCCAGTTCCTGGGCCATTTGGACACCATAGCGCATCTTGCCATCCATTTTCTTCAGCACCTGCGCCGCCCAATCAACGGTGGACTTGGGAAAAGGGTTTTGACTCATAACCGATTCCTCCTATAAATGATAGATCGCGAACAGCGTCTCTATAGTATCCTTGATTTTGTCAAGGCCCAGGGGCGTTTCGCGGCCGGCCTCCAGCGCGTCGTAAAAATCAGCGATGCAGGTGATGTGCGAACCGCCCCAATAATCCTTGGCTACATTCAGCGGCGTTTCATACTCCAGCCTCTGGGTGCGTCCGTCCTTCCACAGAAGGGAAAGTGCCTGTCCCTCCAGCCGCAGAGTCCCGTTTTCACAAGCGATCTCCAGCAGCACGGGAGAGTTCATACAATACGCCGTGGTGGCATAGAAAAGGCCCGGCGCCTGCCCAAATGCCATATAGACCTCCAGCGTATCCTCCACCTCAATGATCCCTTTCAAGTGATGGTTGCTCAGGGAGGATTCCACACGGCTGGGCTTGCCCATTAAGTACACCATCAGGTCCAGGGTGTGGATCGCCTGATTGATAAGCGCGCCGCCGCCTTCTGTGGCAAGCTTCCCGCGCCAGCCGCTGTTTTCGTAATATTCCTGGTCACGGGTCCAGGTGACGAATGCCCTTGCGCCCAGCGCTTTTCCCAGGGCGCCTTCGGCCAGGAGCTTTTTCATTTGCGCAACGCCTTCGTTGTACCTGTTTTGAAAACATACGCCGACGCGGACTGCCTCACTAGTCTTTTTGAGCTGTGCCCACTGTTCCCTGTTGATCACAGGCGGCTTTTCGGTGAGCACATGGATACCCCGGGTCGCAGCCAATCCCGCCATGGGTGTATGCAGGTAATGAGGCGTGCAAAGATGCACCACCTCTACCTGCTCGCTATTGAGGAGTTCTTCCATGGAAGCATAAGCCCGGATGCCGTATTCCCGCGCCAGGCGCTGGGCGCGCTCCATATTGGTATCAGCACAGGCGACAAGTTCTACATTGGAAAGCTGCTTGAGTGCGTGTGCGTGTACAGGTGCGACCGAACCGCAGCCGATGATTGCGGCATGAATCATTTTTTGTCACAAACCTTTCCCGAAATATAAATATGCCCGCAATAAAACGGGATGCCGGGCCATCCTATGCAAGCAGTATATCCCTATTGGCCATGAAACGCCATTGCATGCTGAAACTTTTCCATTGCCTTTTGCACCATCGTCCGCCTCCAATTCAGGACATTTTTGCCAGGCGCCAGGCCGAATTAAGCCATCTTTGAAGGGGTATACTGGCATCGACCAAAAGAAGGAGCGGATGTGGATGCAAAGCGGTATAGGCGGTAGCCCAAGCGGCGTTCCCATGGGATTAGGCAGCGATATGCCCATTGGGCTGGGTATGCTGCTTATGGAGGATCAGGTGGCTTTCAGCCGTTTTGGCGGGATGTCCTCCGATGAAAAGAGGCGCGTGTTACGGTATGTGGAAGGCGGCGTGGATGGCGAGGACGCCAAACGCCGGATCGCCCATACCGTCAAGAGCCTGCACGACGGCGTGCCGGGGTTTTATCTGCAGTAGCAAAATCATACAGCGAGCATTATGGGACCGGCGCATAGTTGCCGGTCCCATCTACATTAAAACCATTGGTTCATTGACAAATAGCGTCGGGATGATTTACACTTTTTGAAAGAGTTGCATGGCTTAAGTGCAGCACTCAAATCTCAGGCAGAAGGGAAGGTCCACATATGAAAACCACAATGAATGCAGTAGGTTCCCTCATTTAAAGGCTTATCCGCCCGATAGCGCATGCTTCCATGGCGGTAGGCCGGTTTGCGTGGAGGCAGCTTTTGAATATCATCAATCTGGGCATCTTGGCCCATGTGGACGCGGGGAAGACAACGGTCACCGAGTCTCTTTTGCATACAGCAGGAGCGCTGAGGCAGCTTGGCCGGGTCGATCACGGGAATACGGTCACCGATTCGCTGCGCGTGGAGCGGGAGCGCGGCATCACGGTGCGCGCATCAACGGTATCCCTTCAATACCAGGGCGTCAAAGTAAATATTCTGGATACGCCGGGCCATATGGATTTTATCGCGGAGGTGGAACGGTCCCTTTCCGTACTGGACGCGGCGGTAGTCGTTGTGTCTGCGCGGGAAGGCGTGCAGTCCCAGACAGCCGCGCTTTTCCGCGCGCTGCAAAAACTCCGTATACCAACGCTCTTTTTCATCAACAAGCTGGACCGCCTGGGCGCGGATGCGGATGGTGTGCTAAATCAGATCAAAGCCCAGCTTACGCAGGCTGTTTTGCCTCGCCAGAAGATCACAGGCGAGGGCAGGGATGTAAGCGTTCAGACGCTGCTGCTGGAAAACTGTGAGGGCGTAGTTGAACAGCTTTTTCAGGCGGATGATACAATCGCCCAACTGTATCTGGAAGGCCGGGAGATCACGCCCGAGCAGCTTCGGGAAGCATACCTGCGCGCCGTAGCCGGGTGCGCGATTTGCCCCGTATACGCGGGCGTGGCCTTAACCGAGCTTGGCATACCGGAGCTGCTAAGCGCCATTACGACGGAATTGCCCCAGGCCGGGATGGGCGGGAATGAGCTGTGCGGCTTGGCCTACAAGCTTGAATTTCACGAAAGATTCGGCCGCGTCTGCTACCTGCGGCTTTATGGCGGAGCCATTGTCATGCGCAAGATGGTTTCCCTGTATGGAACGGATGAAGCTTTCCGTGTAACGAATCTATTTACACCTGAGATGGGCGTGCTAAGGCCTGCGGACGTGGTGGTCAGCGGCGATATCGCCGTGCTTCCCGGCGATAACCTGCGCGTGGGCAGCATATTGGGTCAGACTTCGCCGCCTATCCGGCAGACCAGCATTGCCGAACCTCTCCTGCTCACCCGCGTCTGCGCAGATGAGTCTATTCCCCGCTCCAAACTTTTGGAAGCGCTCCATCTGCTTTGCATGGAGGACCCGCTGCTTGACCTTACCATCAACCAGCAGACAGGCGCGCTGGAACTGAAAGTATTCGGCCAGGTGCAGATGGAGATCTTGCGCGCGCTGGCGTATGAACGTTTTGGCATGCGAATCACTTTGCAGGAGCCACAAACGATCTTCCGCGAAATCCCGGCCGCCAAAGCCACGGGCAATGTACCTTGGGGTGAAACGCCCTTTGAGGCGGCTATGGGTATCACCATCGAGCCGCTCCCTTTGGGGGCCGGCATACAATACGTGACGAAAGTGAATTACGGCTACCTGTACGCTTCCTTCCAAAACGCCGCCCGGGAAGGGATGCTTCATGCACTTGAGCACGGTCTTTACGGCTGGGAAGTCACCGACCTTAAAGTCACTCTGGAATGGGCGGAATACAACTCTGTCACAAGCACGCCTGCCGATTACCGAAACATCGCAGCTGTGGCGGTGATCCACGCGCTGAACGACGCTGGAACAGAACTTCTTGAGCCGATGCTTGCCTACACGCTCACTGTACCCGCCGATATGGCGGGCCGTGCCACGTATGATCTTGGCATGATGCATGCAACGCTGGAACACATGGATGCCCAGGGGGATGAGATCACCTATTCCGGGCAGGTCTCCCTGGATGCGTCCAAGCAGTATTCGCAAACAGTCGCGGCCTATACAAAAGGCACGGGGATCTTCTCCGTGCGCGCCTTGGGCTATGCGCCTTTTAGCGGAGACAAGGAGACCGCCGTTAACCCTGGCTGCCAGCTCCCCAGCGTAGAAAAATACCTGCTCCAAAAATCGGGCAGGATGGTGTAACAGTATTA
>JAEWAH010000330.1 GCA_023391725.1 Bacillota bacterium
TGCGCGCCCCTTGCCGAAATGGTGGAGGCCCTTCTAAAAAGTGGGCTTCAGGTCCATACCTTCCGGGACATCACCCGGGGGGGCTTGGGTTCGGTTCTGCACGAGATCGCCGTGGCCTCCCATGTGGGCATTGCGCTGGATGGCGCAGCTCCGCTTGCGGATGAACAGGTGCTAGGCTTTTGCGATATCCTGGGCCTGGACCCTCTGTATATGGGCAACGAGGGCAAGCTGGCACTTGTATTGCCTGGAGAGCAAGCAGAAAAAGCCCTCCAAATTATGCGCGGCTGCCGGTATGGGGAGTTCGCCCGGATCATTGGACATGTGCAGGACGCAGCCAAGCCTGCCGTCACCATGAAGACCCGCTCCGGCGGCACGCGCCTGGTGGAGCCTCTGCTTGGAGAAGGCCTGCCCAGGATTTGCTAGAAAGTTTGTAGAATATATATTCCCCTAAAGAAGTTTTCTTGGAGGAGTGCGGGAGGGCTTCTTTCTCAAAAGAAGCCCTCCCCGCTTACCACCGCCCCAAAGGAGGCGCTCCCGTGAAAGTTGTTGCCATCAACGCGAGTCCCCGCAAGGAGTGGAACACGGCCACGCTGCTTGACCATGCGCTCAAAGGCGCGGCGTCCAGGGGCGCGGAAACGGAAATATATCATCTGTATGACTATTACTACACAGGCTGCATCAGCTGCTTTGCCTGCAAGCGCATCGGCGGATCAAGCTATGGCAAGTGCGCAGTGAAGGACGAGCTGCGGCCAATTTTGGAGAGCGCGCAAAAAGCCGACGCGCTGATCCTGGGCTCACCCATTTACTTTGGGTGCACCACGGGCATGATGCGCTCCTTCCTGGAGCGGCTGCTCTTCCCCAATATTCTCTATGACGCCGACCATAGCACCACCTTTGGAAGGCGCATGCCTGTCGGCCTTATCTATACCATGAACACTGATGAAAAGTATTACGCCTCCACATACTTAAGGAACGAACGGGATACATCGTCCATGCTGGAGCGTATCCTGGGCCCGGTGGAAGCGCTGGCTTCTTTTGAAACGTACCAGTTCGACGATTACAGCAAGTACGAAACGTCCGCTTTCAGTGAGCCGGAGCGGCGCGAACGCCGAGAAAAGGTCTTCCCCAAGGATTGCAAAAAGGCCTTCGCCATGGGCCAGCGGCTTACGCAGCATGAGGGAAAATGAAAGGGGCGGGAATATGAAACTGTTGCTTACACCCATTCAGGCGGGCGCGCTGGAGCTCAAGAATCGGCTGGCCTATCCGCCCATCGCCACGGCCAAGGCGGAAGCGGACGGCTCGGTGAGCCAGCAGATGCTGGACTATTACAGCGAAAAGACCGCCGGTGGATACCTTTCCTTGGTGATCATCGAGCACAGCTTTGTGACCATGCAGGGCAAGGCCAGCAGAAACCAGCTTTCCGTGGCGGATAATTCAGCTGTCGCGGGGCTTGCCAGGCTGGCGGAGGTTATTCATAAAAACGGTTCCAAGACTGTGATGCAGATCAACCATGCCGGGAGCATGGCCGAGCAGGAGATCACTGGCATGGAGCCGGTAGGGCCTAGCGCCATTGCGCCCATGCGAAAAAAATCCGCCGCGATCCCCCGGGAGCTGACGGCGGGCGAAATCCAAAACATAGTGTCCGCTTTTGCCGATGCCGCGCGCCGGGTAAAGGCGGCGGGGTTTGACGGGGTGGAGCTCCATTCTGCCCACGGGTACCTCTTGAATCAGTTTTTTTCCCCGCTGAGCAACCGCCGGACGGATGCTTACGGCGGAACGGTTCACAATAGGATCCGGCTGCACATGGAAGTGATCGAGGCGGTTCGCGGCGCAGTCGGCAAGGATTTCCCGCTGCTGATGCGCCTGGGCGCCACGGACGACGCGCCCGGCGGCACCAGCATAGAGGACAGCGTAGCCGCCGCCAAGGCCTTGGAGCAGGCGGGCGTCAATCTGCTGGACATCTCCGGCGGGCTTTGCGGATCCGCCCTTTCCGGGGATTCGGGGCAGGGGTATTTCGGCCCCTTCTCTAAGGCGATCAAGGAAAACGTCTCTATCCCGGTCCTTCTGACCGGCGGCGTCACCAAAGCCCAGGCCGCCGAGGAACTGCTTAAAGCGGGCAAGGCTGATCTCATCGGCATCGGCAGGGCCATCTTCACCGATTCCGGGTGGCTCAAGAGGGAGCTGAGAGAGATGAGGGGATGAATAGGCGGGGAGGAGGCCTTTTGAAAAAGGCCCCCGCCCCGCACCCCTCCCGCGAAAACTTTGGGATATAATATTTATACTAATATATTACGCAGTTGAATCGTTGTGATGGGGTGAGAACAGGGACAACCAAAGGCTCCCTCTGGAGGGAGCTGTCGCCCGCAGGCGACTGAAGGAGGTTATTCGGCGGTAGGCAAATGCCAAACCTCCTTCCGGCGCTGCGCGTCACCATTCCATCTGGCTCAATCGTCGCACTGCTCACTAGGCGTTCGCATTGCTTGTTTCGCCGGTCTCCTTCGCCTCGCTTCATCCGCCGCAGGCGGCGCTTCGGCTACGGAGCCTCAAGAGGGAGGCTTTATTTGTTTCCCCAGCATAGGGATTCTCAAGGGACTTGTCCCTTGAACGGAGGGTCCAGGGAGGCAGCGCCTCCCTGGATCTTTCCATACTCAATCGCCGCGAACACCGCGGCGGCGACGCCGTAGGAGTAGTTTTTGCCCAGGGGGGTGAACTTGTAGCCCAGGTAGGGGAAGATATGAATCGGGATGGTGGGCGCGCTGATTTCGGGAAGGAACACACCTTCGGGTGTTTCTACGATAGCGTCCATCACAGCGTGGAAGGCCTTTACAGCGGGGTCAAGGAATGCGTTTTCGAGGTATCCCTGGCGCACGGCGCGCAGAAGCCCCGCGGCGATGAGTGCCGTGGCGGAGAGTTCACGGTAAAGCTGGGTGCCAAGTACCGTGGAAAATGTACCGTCCGGGCGCTGGCATCGGATGATAGCCTGGGCCGTTCGGTGCAGGATATCGATGATTTCGGGTCCTGCGGGATGCTCGGGACTGATAAAGTCCAGGATCATGGGCAGGGAGCAGACCACCCAGCCGTTGCCCCGACCCCAATAGACGTTTTTGCGCGGGTGGGGCCGGCCGGGCTTCAACCAATAGCTGTGACTCCAGAGCCCGGTTTGGGCGTCCTGCAAATAGCAGCTGTATAAAGCGGGCTGGCGGGCGGCGTAGTCCAGCAAGTCCTTATCGCCGGTCTCTGCGGCGTACCGGGCCGGGAAAACGCTGAACATCATCAGGCTGTCCACCCAGATGGACTTGGGATAGAATCTGGCGGCGGGATTGCGGCCCAGGTGGTTTACAGCATCTCCGATCAGTCGGGGCTCATGGCGGATATAGTTCAAAGACTGCTGAACAAGCCGGGCATAGTCCGGTTTTTTTGTTTTCTTTTCCATGGCATAGACGATGAGCGCCGGGGCGCAGGTGTCGGAGCAGTGCACCTGGGGCGGATGCTCTACATAGTAATCGCAGAACCCCGTCAAAAAGGGCGTGTAGGTGTCCGTTCCCAGATATTCGTCCAGCTCGGAAAGGGCGTAGCCGAAAAGCGCCTCACCCCACATCCAGCGCATTTTGGGCTCCCTGACTTTCACCATGTAGTCGCATAGCCGCTGTACTTTTGAAAGATAGGAATCCAAACGTTTCACCCTTCCTGCGTAAGAAGCCCCTCCCGCAGGGCGGCGGACAAGTTTAGTTTGAGGCTGTTTTCCCCAGACGATATAAAGTATTCCTGCGGATCACGTTCCACCTTGGCGAAGGGGCAGTCCAGCCTGGGATAGGCCGTATCCTGCAATACGCTGCTCACGTAAAAGCCGCGCTTATACGCTAGAGCATAGTTATAGAAGTCCGGGCCGGAAAGGGCCAGGCCTTTTTCTGTTTTGGTCAGGTGAAGCTTTTGCATCTTCGCGGCAAAAGTATCAAAGCTTTCGTATTCTTCGGCGCTGCCCATCACCGCCGCCCAACCGGTGGTAACGCCGTCCTGGATCAGTTCTTCCCCGCTCACCTCCCGCATAGGCTCCGAGGCAAACAGGGCGATATATCCGTCCCCCTTGCGACCCAGGTACAGACGGTCGCTTATTTTTCGGACTTCATCAAATTTCTCCTGCGGGAACCAGGCGTGGGTGAAAAGCTGCCGCTTTTTCTCCATCACACCTTGGCGCACATTCAGGCGATACAGGCAAAGAAGAACGTTTTTGTGCTGGGCGGCGTCCGGATTCACGCCGTTGCCTACCCAATAGGAGGGTGAAAAGTTCCGGGCGTTGTCCTCGAAGAACGCCGCGCCGGGATGGGTAGTGAACACCGTCACGCCACCTGAAAGCGTAGCCTGCCAGATGTGCTGCTGGTCGCCGAACTCTCCCGGATGGTGGTGCTGAGCAGCAGAGAGCATGTAATCGCCCGTTTTGTAGGTGATCACATTACCCCGCTGGATGGCGACACCTTGGGTCACAGGATTGAGAAGCGACACAAGGGGCGGCAAAAGCCCAAGGCGCCTCAAAAACGGCTTGTCCAGCACCTTCAAGTCCTTCAAAAAATCATTGCCGCGCATGTTCCAAAGCCGGAACAGCCGCATGGTCATGTTCACGGACTCGGGATTGGTGAAGGCTTCCATGGCCCACAGGTACGCGCCCATATCCTCCGCAGTCCGTGCGCCTTGAAACTTCTCTTTGACCTCCGTAAGGTCTATCCCCATGGAATCGTGGATTTCAAGGGGCTGCCCCCAGCGGGCGATATCTTGCAAGGCCTTGGGCACATGGTAGGCTTTATTCAACACGAATTCCGCCGACAGCCGGGTATAGTCGTATTCCCGGTCCGGATGAAAGCCAAAGGCCTTTTTCATGATGTCCAGCACATCCTGCCGCTGGGGATCCTTTTTTTGCACCTCATAGCAGCGGCCGGAGGCGGCGCAAAAGTAGCCTTCGAACTGGTGGAGGGCAAGATCCAGCAAAAGCAGGTCCAGTAATATCGTTGCACCTTGCCGGAGCTCTTCTTCTTTGGAAAACGCCGTGAGCAGGGAAAGGGGGGCGATGTCCTCCTCATAATACGTATTGGAATGGAACTCGCTGAAGCCGAATTCAAAGCGCCGCTTAAGCCATCTTTGTATGGCCGCCTTGCCCTTTTTTGAATGATCCTCTCCGGTCATGCCGCTGTTTGAAAAGATCTCCCCAGGGTAAAGCTGCCCGGCCAGGTATTCGCAAGTGGCGAAAAGCAATTGATGGTTTTCTGACCAGAAGCACATGCTGTCCTGGCCGGGCTCGTCCATCCAATACCGAAAGCCCAAAACCGTCTTTTTCATGGCGGCCAGGGTTTCTTTTGAAATCAGGTCGGGATAAGCGTACAGAGAGCGCAGGATGCACACCAGGCGGAAATCCGCGCAATCGTACCGTGTATCGATAAAGTGCAGGACCTCCAGAATTTGATCTTCGTCGATGCACTCGCCCCGGGAAAGCATTTCGATGCCGGGGAAGCATTTGTGGTTCATTTTGACGGACATGGGGATATCCCGGGCGCCGCCCATAGCTCTGCCTCCTTAGGCTACGAATTCCCGCATCAGTGATTCATATTCTTTGCGCTCGTGTTCATCCAGCGCTTCGATTTCCCCGGCCTGAAGCTTGGCGTTGAAGTATTTCACCCGCTGGCTCACCTGCGGCGTCAGGCGCAAGCCCCGGGCAAGGAAGAAGGCATAACCCATCAATAGCCCAAAGGGCAGGAAAACGAACAGCCGGATGATGGCGATGGCTGCGGCGGGCTGCACAGGCTGGGCAAGGACTTCCGTGGGCGCAATATAGCCCGTGAGAGATAGCGCGACGCCTATCAAGAATACCGCGATGGCGGAGCTGATGGTGCGCACAAAGGTCATAACTCCGCTGAAGGAGCCGGTGTTGCGCTCCCGAAGGCCCATCTCCCCGATATCCACCACGTCCGGGAAAATGATCCAGCTCATATTTTGAGCTCCGGCAAAGCCCAGCGCAGTCAAAAATGTGCAGGCGTACACTCCCCACACAGGCAGCGAGGAGGGGTAAAAGGCGATCAGGCATGACCCGATAATGGCCAGAGGCAGGCCAAAACGGTATATTTTCGTTTTGCCCACCCGGCCCACCAGATGGTTGATAATGGGGAACATCAAAAGCTGCACGCCCAGGAATGTGCCCAGAAAGACGGTGGAATCCAGACCCGCCACCACATACAGAGCGTAGTACAGTATCACCGCCGAGACCATGTCCAGCGTCACCGCCTGGCACAGGTACATGCCCAGCAGCTTCCGAAAAGCTCGCACCTTTAGGGGCTTTACCACCGTGCCAAAAGACAGGGGGACGCGCTTGTCCTCATAGGGCACCCGCTCCCGGGTCATGAACCCGGCCAGGATCATGGGGACCGCAAAGAGCAGGCCAAAGCCGAGCACCAGGATCAAATAAAAGGTCTGGTAGGAAAGATTCCCCTTGGTGTACTGCCCGAACAGCATCGAGGGCAAAAGAGTGCACAGGCCAGTGGAGATCAATGAAAACGTAAGCCTTAGCACATTAACCTTGTTGCACTCGTTAAAATCCGCGGTGATCTCGGTGCTCATGGAGCTGTAAGGTACCGCGATGATAGTGCTCACTGTGCAATAAAAGAGATAGGACGCCAGCACGTAGGCCACCTTCGCGGTCTGGGAGGAAAAGCTCACCGGCAGCCACAATAGCGCGATGGCGGCGATGATCAAGAATCCGCCCGCGATGAGGAACGGCCGCCGCCGGCCCAGCTTTGTGCGCGCGTTGTCGGACAAAAAGCCCATCAGCGGGTCGTTCACCGCGTCCCAGGCTTTGCTGATCAAGACAGCCGTTCCCGCCCAGGCCGGGCTGATCTGCATCACATTTGTGAGATAGATCAGATACAATACCGATATGACCGATTGGCCCCCGCCGCCGAAAATGTCGCCCGCCGCGAAGGTAAACATCTCCCGCTTGGTCATTCTTTCGTTATTCATGGCTTCACGCGCCTTTCCTATGTGCATGTAAGGCCATTATAGCATAAAAAGGGGCGGGGAGAAGGGCTTTTGCAAAAGCCCCTCTCCCCGTACCCCTCTCCAGAAAACTTTATAAGGGAAACGATTATTATAAATACATATCCGCTCTGTTTGAAGACATGCTGCATGGGTTTCGCGCCTGCGGGCGCGACCAGGGCTTTCCGATCGCCCTGGACCTTCGGGGGCATACTTGCCAAATTATCCCCGTTCCTCCACCGCAAAGTCGATCTCCCGGCGGGCGGTATCCACACGGCTTACGCGGACGCGGGTGCGCTGGCCCAGGCGGATGACCTTGCCGGTATGGGAGCCGGTGAGGGTTGAGGAGACTTCGTCGTATTCGTAGTAATCCTCCAGGGTACCGATGGGCACGAGGCCTTCTACGGTATTGGAAAGGGTCACATAAAAGCCCCAGGGCGTGACGCCGGAGACGATGCCTGAGAAGATCTCGCCCAGATGGCGGGACATGTAGCGGGCTTTAAGCAGGTCATCGGCCTCCCGCTCAGCGGTGGTGGCGGCATATTCCTGGGAAGAGCACTGCTCGGCAAGCTCCGCCGTGCGCTTTTCCTGCTCGGAAGCAGAGCTGGGCTTGCCCGCGAGCAGGGATTTGAGCGCCCTGTGCACCATCAAATCCGGGTAGCGGCGGATGGGCGAGGTGAAATGGCAGTAGTCCCGGGCGGCCAGGGCGTAGTGCCCGTCGGGCCGGTGGGAGTAGACCGCGCGGCGGAGGGAGCGCAGCATCACCTGGCGGATCACCCCGGCGGCGGGGCTCTGCTCCGTTTTAGTGAGCAGATCCTGCAGTTGGCCGGGATGCGGCTCCGGGCCTAAGTGTACACGGATATTGAGGGAGGCAAGGAACAGCTCCAGGGCATGCAACTTGTCCGGGTCGGGCTTTTCATGCACGCGGTAGACGAAAGCCAGGTCCGTATGCCTTGCCAGCTCCGCCACCGTCTCGTTGGCGGCCAGCATGAAATCCTCGATCAACTTTTCCGCCTCACCCCGTTCCCGGGGATGCACATCCAGGGGCTCCCCTTCGGGGGTCAAGGTAAAGCCGGTCTCGGGGATATCCAGGTCGATGGCGCCGCGCTTAAACCGCTCCCTCCGAAGATCCTGGGAAAGGGAGAGCATGTCCCGCAGCGTATCGTGCAGTGATTCGGGAACATCGTTCTCTTCGTTATTGAACAGCCGGTTCACCGCCTCGTAGGTGAGCCGCGCCCGGGAATGGATGACAGATGGGGCCAAACGGTGGTCCAGCACCCGGCCGTTTTCGATGGTCATGGTAAGGCTCATGGCCAGGCGGTCCACGTTAGGCATCAGGGAGCAAAGCCCGTTGGACAGCTTTTCCGGCAGCATGGGCAGGGTAAAGCCCGGCAGGTAAAGGGAGGTGCCGCGCTTGACTGCCTCTTGATCCAGGGGCAGCCCGGGCAAAACGTAGTGGGAAACATCTGCGATGTGAACACCCAGCTCCCACGCGCCGCCGGGAAGCTTTACAAGGGAGACAGCGTCGTCAAAATCCTTTGCGTCCGCGCCGTCGATGGTGAATAGCACTGTGTCCCGAAGATCCGCCCTGTTGTCAAGGTCAGCAGGCTCCGGCGCAGATGGGAACCGGGCCGCCAGCTCGAGAGCTTCCTGACCAAATTGGGTGATGAAACCGTGATCCTCAGCAATGGCTTTTAACTGAACTTGAAGCTGCTCCGCCTCGCCCATCACGCGGGCGACCTTGGCGATGAGCGGCTTGTCGAATTCCGGCCAGACGATGGTCTCCAGCACCACCATGTCCCCGGGCTTGGCC
>JAEWAH010000235.1 GCA_023391725.1 Bacillota bacterium
GCCAAAGAACGCGGCAGCCATGCGGGCCATGGATGCCCGGGCATTGGATACGAGCACTTGGGGGACGGAAAGCTCCGGCAGGAACCGCTCCACCACCAGCGCCGTGCAGCCATTTTGGACGGCCTGAGGGGCAAAAGTGTGAGCGTCGACCCTGGTTCCGGGAATGCAGAAGAACAGCCCGTTTGTGACCTTCTCCCGGCTGTTGGCGGTCAGCTGGCCGACCTCAGTGCTCCTGTCGCCGCGAACGTCCAGTAAATAGGGCAGGTCCGCCAGCAATTTTTCCAGAGTCATGTGTTGTCCCTCCGAAGCTAAAACTTAGGACTTACCTCAATCCGGCATGGCGAATTGGACGCTTACCGTTGTCCCCGGGGCTACATATTCCCCGGCCGCGGGCTTCTGGGAGGCGGCCAAGCCGCTTCCCGTGATCTCCATGGGCAGGCCGCGCATCCGAAGCACCCGCCCGGCCTCCACCATGGAAAGGCCGTTCACATCCGGTACCCTGACAAGTTCCTCGGGTGTCAGCAGATCCCCCTGCTGGGTGTAGAGCATCACCTGACTCCCGACGGAGAGCGTTGCCCCTTCCGCAGGCAGCTGGCCGGTAACGGTAGACGACTGCCCGTCATCCAGCGATACAAGCTTCAGCTCTCCAAGGATGCGCTTGGCGTCGCTTACGGATAGGCCCGTCACGTTAGGCACCTTCACCTCGGGCCGGGGCGTGGCGGAAGGATCCGCCGGATTGATCCCCAGATACTTCAAGGTGTCGTTCATCACCTGCTTGGCAAAGGGCGCCGCCGTTGTTCCGCCGTAGTCCACCGGCACCCGGGCCTCATCCACAATCACCAGGATGGCAAACTGCGGATTATCCGCCGGCGCGAACCCCAGGAAAGAGCCGATGTGTACATCCCGGACGATTTTGCCGTCCTTATACACCTGAGCGGTGCCCGTCTTGCCGCCGATGCGGTAGCCTGGGATGGCTGCGTTGCGCCCGCCCCCCTCCACGACCACACTCTCCAGCAGGGTGCGCATGGTGGCGGATGTTTCAGGGCTTATGGGATTGGATATCACCTGGGGCTTGTTTCGTTGGAGCACCTTCCCATTGGGGTCCAGGACCTCCGCCACCAGGTAAGGCTTCATCAGCCTTCCCCCGTTTACCGCCGCGCTGGCGGCCGTGATCATTTGCAGGGGCGTCACCGCTATGCTTTGACCAAAGCCCACCCGGGCCAGATCCACATTCTTCACATACCGGCTATTGATCAGTATGCCCGGCGCTTCCCCTGGCAAATCAATCCCTGTCAGCGTTCCCAGCCCAAAGGCTCTCAGGTACTTGTAGAATGTGTCACGGCCCATGCGCAGCGCCAATTCCACAAATACGGGGTTGCAGCTGTTCTGCAGCGCCTTTTGCATGCTTTCCGCCCCGTGGCCGCTGCTCCAGCAGCGGATGGTATCGCCGTCCACGGTGATCCTGCCGGAACAGAAGAACCCCTCGCTGGGATTGGTCACGCCGCTGTCGATAGCTGCAGAGGCGGTGACGATCTTGAAGGTGGACCCCGGCTCGTACGCATCGGAGATAATGCTGATGCGCATGAGCTGCTGCAGCGTTTCCAAGGCATCCCGGGGCGGCGCGTTAGGATCGTAATCGGGCTTGGTGCATATGGCCAGGATGGCGCCGGTCTTCACGTCCATGACGATGAAGTGCACCGCTTTTGCGTTATTGGCAAGCAGGCATTCCCGGGCGGCCTTTTCACAGAAGCCCTGGATGGTACTGTCGACAGTGAGCTTCAATGTGTTTCCGGCCTGGGGCTCGATGTAGGCGGTCTGCCCGTCGGGCAGCATGCGGGCTCTTGCGTCCACCTCATGGACAAAAGAACCGGGCTGCCCGCGGAGAAGCGCTTCATACTGCTGTTCCAGCCCCGACTGGCCGAGGCTGTCCACGTTTGTCAGCCCCAACACCTGCGCAAGGAAAGTCCCCTTGGGGTACCAGCGCATGGTGTCCTCGTCAAAGAGGATGCCTTTCAAGCTCTTTTTCTGCATGATATCCGGCTGGACCATCAGGCTTCGGATCGCGTCCACCGTTTCCCTGTTCACCTGACGCTTCAAAATAACCGAGGCCTTCGTTTTGTCACCCAGCTTTTTCAGCGCGCTTTCCCGGTCGATATCAAGGAGCGGGCAGAGGATGTCCAATGTGGCCCCGGGGTCTTGCACCAACTGCGGATTGGCAGAAACAATGTAGGCAGTGGTGCTGACGGACAGCGTCTGTCCCTTGCAGTCCAGGATGCTGCCCCGCTTGGCCGCCACCGCGCCCGCCCTTGTCCATTGGCTTACGCCCCTGGCTGTGAGGGCTTCCGCCTGAAAAATGGTAAGTGACCCGATGCGAACGCAGACGATCAAGAAGAGCAGTGCGAAAACGCAGGTGAGCAGCAGCAGCCGTTTGCGGACCATGAGCTCCGGATACATCATTGTCATTCCCCCCGGCGGCTCCCGGAAAAACGCCTATCAGGCGATTTTAATCCAGAAAGCCGAACAATGCGGCGTATATACTGGCGCGCGCCTGGGGGACGGCGGCCTTTTCCTGTTCTCTTTGCGTACGGGTGGACGGGGCGACCAGATACACCACGTCCGCGCCCTGTGCCGATACCATGCCAAGATTCCTTGCCGCGGCATAGCAGATCTTCGCGGCGTCGGACGCCGCTTCCAATTGAAGGGCAAGCTGGGCGTTTTCTTTTTGAATACTTTCCACCTGAGCTCGCTGCGAGCTTAATACTTTGGCCCTTTCCGTCATCTTGCTGGTGTTGACCAAGGTGATGATCCCCAGTACAAACACGAAAAGGCCCAAAGTGCACAGGGCCGAAGTGAAGGAAATGCCGCCCTGTCCCGGACGCTCATGGCGGGGAGCGGCTGCGGCTGCGGGAGCCTGGCGGACAGTTCTGGGAACACGCCGGGGGAAGCGCCTGCCCAGGATTGGTGTGCCGTACTCATCCAAATCCCCGCCGGGCAAGCAAACATGGGGGCGAACATAGATCCGGCAGCCACTGCCGCCCCCCACCTGGGCATATCGGCCCTTTATGGCACGGTTCATGCCTATGCTGCTTGTCATGCTTATCGTATCCCCCTCGTGGCCGGTTTAGAACCGGCTACCCCTCCAAGCTGCCAATGTACTCCAGAATATCCTGTTCGTTCTCCTTGTAGAATTGGTCTTCCGCCGCAGCCTTGCCGCTGTCGATGATGCGGATATGGTCCAGCGCGCCGCTGATTTCCACATCCCGCGCTTCGCCCAGCATTTCCTGGCGCAGCTTGGCCGGGAGCAGAAGCCGCCCCTGGTTGTCACTTTCGGCCTTGGGATAACTGAACTTGAAGAAGCGGTTCAGGTACAACTGCACTTTGGGTTTGCCGCCGTGGAGCCGTTTGAGTTCCGTCAGTTCCGTCAAGACCTGCAGCCATACGCGCTGGGGGTAGAGCGCAATGGCTTTCATATCCCTGGTAGGGCCAATGGTGAAGACCTTGCCCAGCGCATCCCGGTAATCGGAAGGAACGATGATCCTTCCTTTCCCATCGATGGCGTGGTCATAGGAGCCAAAAAAGGCATCCTCGGGTGAGCCCGGGAGAGAATTGCCGGCTTGGATGGACTGATTTTCAGCATCCGGCGCCTGCGCGGCCGATGTTTCAGGCTGCATGCCTTTCTCTTCGTCCGCCACAATTCCACCTCCCCTTCCACCACTTTTAACCCTTTTTAGGGATGTGAAACCATTATGCACCACTTTTAGAACCGCGTCAATTCCTGTGTGCAATATTTTTATGACAAGATGCTTCTTAATTTCGTAACAAATAACCATTTTTTGAGAAAATGTGTTCTCATTTAAGGCAAATGAGGACAGAAAAATAGTGCCTAGGCTTTGCCTGGACACTACATGAGGGATTTATTCCCACAAAATACTACACAATTTGTGAATAAAAGATGAAAATAATTTAAAAATATTCTCTCAGAATCCGGGAAAAGATTAATCTTCTGTTTCTGGATCAAGAAGCATTTCGCCGGACGCCTCGTCCAGGTTCAGCAGCGAGAACCCCAGCGCATCGCAGGAGGTCAAGTAGCAGCGGATATTCCGCCATACTCCCGTAAAGCCGCCCCTGATCCCCGCCCCGTGAAGATGGCCGTATACCACATCGCGAACGCCGTAACATTCCAGAATATCTGTAAAGCCGGAAGGCTCATGCCGCTCATTGAAGGGGGGGTAGTGGAGCATTGCCAAAATGGGAAGCCCAGGGCCCTTTTTTTGAGCGTCCTTGAGTGACATCTGAAGGCGCATCAGCTCTCGTTCATAAATGCGCCTATCCTCCAAATCCGTCCCGGTTTCCGTGGGCAAGGTCCAGCCGCGGGTACCGCAGATCACCCGGCCGCCCATGACCAGCGCGTCATTCTGAATGGCGTGCATGCCCTTGGGGAGTTCGGCCCGAAGCCTTGTGATAGCGCCCCACCAATAGTCATGATTGCCCCGGAGCAGCACCTTCTCCCCCGGCAGCTCGCCAATAGCCGCAAGATCCGGCATCGCATCCGCAAGATGCATGGCCCAGCTGATATCCCCCGGAAGGAGGACAACATCGTGGGGCTGCACCCGCCGCCGCCAGTCGGCGGCTATCTTCTCAAAATGATTCTCCCAATGGCTGCCGAAAACATCCATGGGCTTCATATCCCCGCCGGGCAGGTGCAGATCGCCTATGGCAAAGATGGACATTGCTTCACACCTTTCGAAAAAATGACGAATGTCATTTTTTCGAGATTCGCACGATTCCCTGTATGATTTGCACCGGTCCGCAATATGCGGGCCGGTGCAAATCATACGGCCGGGAATTCGTGTAAGGAATGTTTGCTCCGCAAACCCCCGTCCGGCTGGCAAAGCCAGCCGAGACGATTTCAAATGAGGGCGCTGCGCCCCTCATTTCTCCCCGCAAATATGTCAGTTCTATTCTTCTTCTTCCTCTTCGTCGTCTTCCTGATCTTCTTCCTCGTCCTCCCGGACGCTCTCCAAAGACAATTCGCTTTCGATCTCCCCGAACTCCCGCTCGGGTATCTCCTCATCCATTTCCGGGATGATCTCGTCCATCGTGCTCACCGGATCAATGGCTAGGCTGCTGTCGTCCACGATTTCGGAGACGTCGCCATCCTCCTCATGGGCGTTCCCATTCATCTCCTTCAGGCAGAACAGGCATACGTCCTTGCCGGGAAGGGCAGGGGCCTCATTACACACGGAGCACAGCTCCAACTCATCCCGGGGCTGCTCGCCTTTGATCTCACGCAGGCAGACTTTGCAATACTTCTCGCCTTCCTGTATATAGTTCAGGTCGCAGCGCGGGCACTTTACCAAGTTCATCAAGGCATCCTCCTTCATTATGAGCGGACTTATGGTATTGGACAGATTGGTTGATATTCCCTTTCCAATATGTTGGAAAATATGTTGAATAAACTTAAAAACTATATTACGCTAACGTTACTCAAGCGACACAATGTCGTAATAATTAGGAGGTGTCTCATGAACCGAAAGCACATCGCAGCCGTATTATGCCTGATCCTTGTATTCACGGCGGCCGCCAGCGCCCTGGCGGGAAGCGCCCCCACCTCGCAATTTTACTTCTCGGGTTGGTATATCGTGAATACTCCTCCTTGCAAGACGCAAGCGACCCCGGCACCCCAAAGCTCTGTGGCCGGCAACGGCGGCAGCACATCCGCCGCAACAAAAGCGCCGGGAAAGTACGTCATCATTGACTCTTCCAACAACGCTCCCTGCCCCAAGGCCAACGCGGGCAAAGCCACCGCGGCCCCCACAGTAAAACCCACCGCGGCGCCCACCGCTAAGCCTTCAACGGCTCCGACAGCCCAGCCCACCGCAGCGCCTTCAACCAAGCCCACCACGGCTCCGACAGCGGCTCCCACGGCGAAACCGACGGTCAAACCGACGGCTGCTCCTACGGCGCCTGCCAATTATACTCCTGATTCCGTCTCAGCGCAAGAGCAGTTGGCGGCAAATTTACTGAATCAAGACCGGATCGCCAACGGCTTGTCCGCTATCACCTTGGACCCCGAACTTTGCCGCCTCGCCCGGATCAAGTCCACGGATATGTTTACAAACAACTATTTCGCCCATCAGTCCCCCACCCTGGGCAGCGCCGGGGACCTGCTCAAGAGCAACGGCTACAAATACTCCGGATGGGGCGAAAACATCGCGCATCACGCCAATGTAACAAAGGCACAGGCCGCCTTCATGTCCAGCGAAGGCCACCGGCACAACATCCTGGGCAGCCAATGGACGAAGTTCGGCATCGGCATCTGCTTTGACGCCAGCGGCTTCATCTACGAAACTCAGATCTTCGTGCGCTAAAGGTCGCACAATGCGGACGCTGCCGCTCCCTAAGAAGGCTTTGAGCCTTCCCGGGGGGCGGCAGCCGCTTTTGGTTCACCCTTGTACCGCTCCCGCGCTCACAGCCGTAGCCGTAGTTACCTCGGCTTCCCCCCTCGGGGCCATATTGTGGAATACAGGAGCGTCATGGAAGCGCACGTTTTGCCGAACAGTGGGGACGGCCCCGCCATAAGGCGCTCCCACTTCCCGCAAAATGGCCCGGCCCGCTATGGATCCGGACGTCGTAATGGTCGGGGACGGCCGGCCCGTCCGGACAGCCGTAGTTACCGCCGGCTCTGCCGGTTTGAATGATGCATCGTCTATCTTGATATTCTTATCTTTTGACCTTACCTGGGAAAGCGCCGCACGGACGTTTTCCCTGGGCAGGGCAGGCAGCAGCATCGCTTCACTCTGCAAAAGCGCGGGCTGCCGGATAGCTTCCGCAAGCCGCATGGAATACTCCTCCCGTTCTTAAAGCACCCTGCTGGGGCTACTCCACATTATGCGGCCTGCGGCCTGCTGGTGCTTTCCTATTCAACCGCGCCACGTTGGAGCGCGGCTGAATAGGAAAGCACCATTTTTTGCACGATTTCCCTGTATGCCCGCATACTGTCCGTCGCTACGCTAGGCCAGTACGGGCACACGGCCGGGAAACCGTGTAAGG
>JAEWAH010000335.1 GCA_023391725.1 Bacillota bacterium
GACTGCCCTTGCTCAACTTCCATCCCCCGGGCACAGCCATACTCCCGGAAATCCTTCAAAAGCGTATCCCCGTCCACATGGAACAACACCCGGTGGATGGGCTCGAAGCGCAGCGCCGGGTCGTGGATGTTCTCTATCTCCACCAGCGCGAACCTGGCGGGATGGCACGCCGCTTCTTCCGGCGAAAGCCCTTCTTTCACATGCTCCCAGTGGGTCTTGGCGGTGGCCAGAGAATGATTCCCATCCCCCACGGCCAGCAGAAGGGGATTCTCCTGCGGCAGGCGGCTCTTCAAAGCGGCCAGGGCCTGAAGCACCATCTCACAAAGTCCGGCATCCTCTATCGCCCATCCCCGCAGATGGCCGCCGCCCATCATCAAGGGGAAATCGTACAAAAGGCGCAGCTCCCCCCGCCGGGCGTACAAAGGCTCCACCACTGTCCTTTGGATATCGTCCATCAATAGCAGCACATGGGGGCATTCCAGCGCCGCGGCTTGACGGATGAAAAGCCTTGGCGGGATACGGGAGAGGATCGTGCCTTCTGTGGCCCGGATCATGGACCGGGAGTCTTTCGAAAAATCATAGCTGTCAAGATCCGCTGCCGCCACCAGCCCAAGCCGCGCCCCATTTTCTGTGGTGCGTTCGGTGAGCACAAAGCCCTGCTTCACGGCCTCCCGAAGCAAGCCTTCCTGCAGGTATTGTTCCATGGCCCGGCGGATATCCGGCACCCGGCTTTCACTTTCCGAAAGATAAATCTCCGGCAGTGTGATATGCAGCGTGGAAGGTTTCCCTCCCACCCATTTTTCCACCTCGTGCCAATATTCCGGCTGGGAAGTATACTGATCACAGGCCACCACCGCCCAGGCGGAAAGGTCCGCATCCGGGCCGGGCAGCAGGATATCCGCCGGGGCAATGGCAACATCGCTCCAATTTGCTCCCATGCCAATCTACACCTTTCTATATTGCGAGCCTTCCCTCGCTCCCAAAAGCCTTCCCCTTGAGGGGATGGTGCTAGGCGAAGGAGGCGGATGAGATATCAATACATAACTTATCCATCTATAACACCTCTTCAGTCGCCTGCGGGCGACAGCCAGCCACTCAGCTTGTTCAATCGTCACGCTGCTGCGCTGCGCTTGCATCGCTCGTTTCGCAAGCTTCCTCCGCTTCGCTTCCTCCGCCACTGGCGGCGCAAAGCTCCGGAACTCAAGGGGAAGCCTTTGAGCGCGTCGCTCCGAAGGTCCAGGGCGTTAGGATCGCCCTGGTCGCACTCGCAAGTGCGAAATCTTTATGATGATAAGCTATTTTTTCGATTCCCTTATATCCAGCGCCCGGTCTTCCATATGCGAAAGTATCACAAACGCCTCCGCCGGGCCGGAAAGGTAGGCCTGCCGCCTTTCCTCCTCCGTGAGCATCACCGGCATCCTGTCATGGATGGGACGCACCTGCTTATCCGCCGGGCGGGTGACGATGGTGAACACTTCCCGGCCATCGTCCAGCTTCTTGTAGACCCCAGCCATGTACATGAGTTTCGAACCCTGGGGGTTGGTCTCCATTTTATCCTTTGTCGCTTTGCCCAGAGGCGTATGGCGCCACTCAAAGAACCAGTTTCCGGGCACAAGGCAGCGGCAGGCCAGGAAGGAAGGCCGGAAAAAGGGCGATAGTGCCACGGTCTCCTGCCGGGCGTTGATCACGGGGCTCTTTTTCTCCCAATGGGGGAAGCCCCATTGCATCAGCCTCGGCGTCCAGCCGCCCTGCCCATCGGGGACGAGCACCGGCGCCATCTGGCCCGGGGCGATCTCTCCTTGGGCAAACTCCATCCCGTTCAACTTCTCCAAGATGGCTTGCATCTCGGGGTCATCGGGATCCAGGATCAGGTAGTACCTGCCGCACATTTTTTTCGCTCCCCCCTTTGTTAATTCCCATAGGCGGAATCCATTGTTGGGGTGTTGACACCTCATCCAACGATGATGCGCTATCTTCCTGCCTCATCCGCCTCCTTCGTCGGCACCTTCCCCTAAAGGGGAAGGCAAGTCGGGGTTAGGCGGCCGAGGGAGGCTTTCTCTTGGCTTCCCCTTTAGGGGAAGCTGTCGCCCGCAGGCGATTGATGAGGGCCAGTCGCACAAAAGTATGTAGCGCCACTTTCAGCAAAAGAGTTTCGCGCTTGCGGGCGCGACCAGGGCGATCCTAACGCCCTGGACCTTCGGAGGCACACTCCTAGAAGGTAAAACTCAATTACACAAACAGCGCCCTAATATCCGCTTCGGAAAGCTGGGTGGGCATCTCTTCCCCGGCAGTAATCAATTGGTCAAACAGCGCCCGCTTCTTTTTGCCCAGGTGCGCCACCTGTTCCTCGATGCTGGAATGGGTGATGAGCCTGATCACTTCTACCTTGCGGGTCTGGCCGATGCGGTGGGCCCGGTCGGTGGCCTGGTCCTCCGCCGCGGGGTTCCACCAGGGATCGTAATGGATCACCATGTCCGCCCCGGTAAGGTTCAGCCCCGTACCCCCAGCCTTCAGGGAAATCAGAAACACCTGCCCCTCCCCGGCATTGAAACCATCGGCCAGCGTAAGCCGCTTGGCGGGCGGCGTTTCGCCGTCCAGGTACAGGCAGGCGATGCCTTCCGCCTCCAGGTGGCGGCGCAAAATCTTGAGCATGCTGGTGAACTGGGAAAACAGCAATACCCGCCGCCCCGATTCCAGCGCGCTTGGCAGGATCTCCAGCAGCAGGTCCAGCTTTCCGCTGGTCCCCGAGTAATCCGGCAGGCACAGAGCGGGATGGCAGCAGACTTGCCGGAGCTCCGTGATGGCGGCAAGAACCTCCGTGCGGCCCCGGTGGATGCCCTTTGTGCGCAACAGATCGTCCACCCGGCTGCGCAAGCGCAAGAGCGCCGCCTGATACACCCTGGACTGCTCCAAAGTCATTTCCGCCATGAGTACGGTCTCCAGCTTGTCGGGAAGCTCCGTGAGCACGTCCTTTTTAAGCCTACGCAGCAGGAACGGCCTGATCTTCTGCCGCAAATTCTCAATGTTCCGCCCGTCGCCATGCTGGCGGATGAACCGGGCATAGCTCAATAGATACCCCGGCAGCACAAAGTCAAAGATGGACCAAAGCTCCCCGGTATTGTTCTCCATGGGCGTGCCGGTAAGCGCCAGGCGCGTTTGGGCCTTTAGTTGCTTTACAGCCACCGCGCCCACGCTGGCGGCGTTCTTAATGTGCTGGGCCTCATCCAGGATGGCAAAGCGGAAGGGGATATCCTCCATCAGCGCGATATCCCTGCGAATGAGGGGATAGGAGGTGATGACCACATCAACCCCTTTTGCCGCCTTGATCTCCTCGATCTGCGAGGCGCGTGTCGCCTGACTGCCGGAGAGCAGATGCACTTTCAGTTCCGGGGCGAAGCGTTTGAGTTCCGCCTGCCAGTTGTAGCATAGAGAAGTGGGCGTCACCACAACGCTGGGCAGCCTCTCCTTTTCCTGCTTGACCGCCCAATAGATCAGCGCGATTACCTGGATGGTTTTGCCCAGGCCCATATCATCGGCCAGCACGCCCCCCATGCGCAGGTTGTGCAGCGCCTGCAGCCAATAAAAGCCCCGCTCCTGGTAGGGCCGCAAAAGCCGGTTCAAAGGCTGTGGGCAGGGGATGGGAGCAAAATTTTCCGGCGCGGTGAGCGCGGCCACGGTATCCAAGGCGCTCTTGTCCGCCTGGATGGGCAATCCCTTGCCCGAAAGCAGCGCGTGCAGATAGGCCGTGCGGCAAGCCGCCAGGCTCAATACGCTGCCGGAACCCAGGTCCGCATTTTCAGCCTGAGCGCTTTCTACCAACAGGTCTGCGGCCTCTTCCCATTCCTCCATGCTACCAAGATCCAGGAAGGAGCCGTCCTTGAGCCTAAAATATTTGCGCCGCAAATGCAGCGCCTGCAAGATGGCCAGCACTTCTGGGCTTGGCTGGCCCTCCTCCGAAAATTCCAGCATCAATTGACCGCCGGATACGCGCATGAGGCCCTGCAGTTTGGGCTTGCGGGGAGCCATGCGCCGAAAATCCTGGCTGGCAAAGATCTCGCACAGCCCCATCAAGTGCTGCACGCCTTCGGACACGAACCTAAAAATGGCGTCCTGCCCGCTCAAATATACCCGACCCTTGCGCACATGGAAGCCCGCGCTGGCCAATTCATCCAGCACCGCCCTCTCCGCGCCGGCGTCACGCATCAAAAGGGGTCCGTTCTCGCCGCTCTCCTGATCAGGCGCCTCAAAAGGATCGATCTCATGCGGCCCGTAGGCGAACACCGTGCGGGCCACCACTTCCTGGCCCGACCTATCCAAATAGACCTTGGCATGAAGGGGCACGCGAACGATTTGCTTTTTCAGCGCCTCGTCCAACTCCACCACGCCGGTCAGCTGCAGCCATGGCACCAGTTCGCTGATGATCCGTGGGACTTCCCGGCCGGAAAACTCAAAGGCCGCGCCGCCGTCATTCTCCTGCTTGAACAGCACCGCCGCCACGCTCTGCTGCATTTTGGATAGTGCCACCACTTCACCGTTCAGCCAGATATAGGCGCAGTCCGGGGTCAGCGGCAGCCAGTCGCCGGGAAGCTGGGCGTTTATCGTGAGGTTCCGGGCGCTGCCCGATACCTGGTAGCTTAGCGGAATCTCCTTTTCCTGCACCTGGGAGATGTGGTAGGCCACCCCGTCCACCGCCAGGCGGAAGGGCAGGCGCTTCAAGTACCCCAGCAAAACAAGCGCAAAACGGGGCGGCAGACGCATGGTCCGGGCTTCCATCCCGTGCTGGGTGACGCCCACGTCCTTTTGCGCCTGGCACAGCGCCCGCAAAACATCGAGTATGGCGTTTTCCCTGGGGGTAAAGCGCATCCATTCCGGATGGAACACAAATCCTTTTCCGAAAGGAAGCGATGTTTGACTGTCGATGGCGTCCAGAAACTGGGGCAGGTTGCGCACCACGTACAGCCGCTCCTCGCCCACCCGGATGCCCACCCGCAAAGAAGGCTGGCCCGCGCTGTCCCGCTCCGTCATGAGCGTAACTTCCATGCGAACGGTACCCGCCTCCGGCAGCGCGCCTTCCATGGCCTTTAAGAGCAGCGGCGCGCCAAGGATGGCCTTGCGCTTTTCCATGTCGGAAAGCGCGCCTGTTTCCCTAGCCATGAGCGTAGCGGCAACCACATGGCGGCAGGCGCCCAGCCGCTCTTGCGTTTCGCAGGAGCATTGCGCCGGGCCGTCGGCCCGCAGAACCACTTCGCGCCGTGGCGTTCCCGCCACCACAAAGCGCAGCGCTTCGGGGCTTGCGGACAATGGCCGCACGCCGCCCCGCTGAAAGAGCAGGCTGCCCGCATTATATTCGTTTTCCCCGGCCAGCTGCCTCAAGCGCTGGGGTCCTTGTGACATGATGTGCTCACGCTCCTGATGATTGCGAATCAAACGAGCCAAAATAGAAGGCCCGCAAAAATGCGGTATCCTTATTTTATTCGTGCCGATTTGCCCGCATTCCTGCCGCAAAATAACACCATTTTGTTCTAGCGCATATTCTGCACACCAAAGGACATGCTACTTGTGGGGCAGATGATCCGTAAGGATCGTTTCGAGCCGGCTCATGAAGGCCTTTCGTTCCCTTTTCTAATGTCGTGCGTGGAATCGAAAAGTGCCTGTGTGGATGTGTGAGAGAGAAAAGAAGCTGTGCATGTGCCCGTTCGATTGCGGCAAGAAAGTCTTTCCTAAAACAGGAGACTTACTTTTACCCGCAGGCCCTGAAAGGATGCTTCGTAATGAAGCATCCTTTCTTCCTTTTATAAACAATTCTCCCTCCATTTAATGAAAAACACAAAATTGAATATATCTTCCTGTTCACCATAACAGGGAAATTACCTAGCTGTACTTTCTATTTCGGAATTTATCTTAGCGAAAATTGAGTGTCAATAACATTTATCTTCTCAGCGATGATAGTATAATCTTCATAGGTTTTCATGCGTGTCCAATCAGATTTAAGTAAATCCACCTCACTAGAATCAATGTAAGGTGAGATACGATCAATTGAGTTATCAAACAATGCTCTGTAAGTTACTGGCAAAAGGTTTGTTATCATAAAAAGGAAAACAACTATAACTAGAAAACAAATACAAACTATTATTGATAATTTTAAAACCCTTGTTCCTACCATCCATTTATACTTCATGGGTTTCTGCATATTTTTTATGACACTAACTGTTTCTCTTGCTTCGCTTACTGTAATCTCTTCTTTTTCTAGACGATCTATTACTTTTTCGACTTTTTCAATTTCTTTTAGTTTTTTGTATGCATACTCTGAAAAAAGGTATGTACCTGAAATAAAAAAACCCAAAAATATGCCCATTATACTTGATAAAACATCCATGGTATTTGTTTTTGCTGAATTAATTGCAATAGTATCAATTATGGCTGTCCATATTCCTTTTCCTCCATTATTCAGTATAGAAATTAGTGGAGGAACACAATAGTATGAGAAAATTGCTGTAAATAGGAGTCTGCCTACCCACATAGCTCCTTTTCTTGTTTTGCTAACTAACTTTTTGTCTTCGGCAACATTCATCTTTATACACCTTCTTTCGTGACACTTACTTTCATATTCTACCATTATATAGGCGTATGTGCAATTGCTCCCTTTTGTATAAAGAATATCCAACCTCATATTTCTTTAATGCGAACATAGAAAGGTTTTCACATTAAAATATCACACAAATACGCCATCTTTGCCTTTTGGCTGTTCGCATATACTGTATGTTCCTATTTTCCCTCTTGACTTAGAGTGAACGTGAAGATTTATGATAATACTAGATTCATATGCGGCCATTCATGGGCCGTTTAAAAGGAGGAGCAATACACATGCTGAATTTTGACATGCACATCCCCACTCGCATCCTGTTCGGGAAAGATACACACAATCAAATTGGCGAGCTTTTGAAGCCCCTATCCAAAAAGGTGTTGCTGCACTACGGCTCGGGGAGCATCAAAAAGAGCGGGCTGTACGACCAGGTGGTTTCATCCTTAAAAAAAAGTGGCATAAGCTTTGTGGAGCTGGGCGGCGTTGTGCCCAACCCTCGGCTCTCCTTGGTCCATGAAGGCATAGCACTTTGCAAAAAGGAGGGCGTTGACCTGATCCTGGCGGTGGGCGGCGGCAGCGCCATCGATTCGGCCAAAGCTATCGCCATTGGTATGTGCTACGAGGGCGACGTGTGGGAGGTGTACGAAAAGAACATCCCCATCACAAAAGCATTGCCGGTAGCCACGATTTTGA
>JAEWAH010000293.1 GCA_023391725.1 Bacillota bacterium
GCTTAAGACTGTATACGAATTGCCACAGATGGCAATGGAGGCATGAATATGGCTACTAATATTAAAGAGCAGGGCTTGGAAACCCTTATCGTGCAATGGCTCACAGTCCAAAACGGTTTTGAGCAAGGCGCGAACGAGGACTACAACCGCGAATACGCCATTGATGAAACGCGGCTGTTCCGCTTCCTCGAAGCTACCCAGCCCAAGGCATTGGAGCAGTTGGGGGTTAAAACAAGCCACCTGAAATATGAGCAGTTCATGAACCGCTTGCAGGGCGAAATCGCCAAGCGCGGCATTGTCGATGTTCTCCGTGGCGGTGTGAAGATCTACCCCGCCAGCCTCGTCATGTTCTACATGACTCCCAGCGAGAAAAACCCGGCTGCGAAGAAGCTCTTTGACCAGAACATTTTCAGCGTGACGAGGCAGCTGCGTTATTCGACGGACGCCACAAAGTTGGCGCTTGATTTGTGTATCTTCATCAATGGGCTGCCCATCGTCACCTTGGAGCTTAAGAACCAACTCACCAAGCAGGATGTGGAGGACGCGGTTCAGCAGTACCAGACCGACCGCGACCCGAAGGAGCTTCTGTTCCAGTTCAAGCGTTGCATGGTGCATTTTGCCGTGGACGACGCAAGGGTGAAGTTCTGTACAAAGCTCAGCGGCAAAAGCTCGTGGTTCCTGCCTTTTGACAAGGGCTATAATGACGGCACTGGCAACCCGCCCAACCCGGACGGCATCATGACCGATTACCTGTGGAAGCAGATTTTCACCAAAGCGGAGCTTGCCAATATTATCGAAAATTACGCACAAGTCATAACAGAAACAGACGAGGAAACGAAAAAGAAGAAAGATAAGCAGATTTTTCCACGCTTCCATCAGCTGATGGTCGTCAAAGCCTTGCTCGCCGACGTGCGGGCAAACGGCGTCGGGCATCGATACCTTATCCAACATTCGGCAGGGAGCGGTAAATCCAACTCCATCGCTTGGCTGGCGCACCAGCTTGTCGGGCTGGAAGTCGTTGGCAAGAACGTTGTGGATTCAGTGATTGTGGTTACCGACCGCGTGAACTTGGACAAGCAAATCCGCGACACCATTAAGCAGTTCACCCAGCTTGCTAACACGGTCATGTGGGCGGAGCACTCCGGCGACCTGCGCAAAGCGATTCAGGGCGGGAAAAAGATCATCATCACCACGGTGCACAAGTTCCCCTTCATCCTCGATGACATCGGCACCAGCCATAAGGGGAACAGCTTCGCCATCATCATCGATGAGGCGCACTCCAGCCAAAGCGGGAATATGTCATCAAAGATGAACGTCGCCCTCTCCGGCGATTATGACCCGGACGCGGATACCGAGGACAAGATCAATGCCTTGGTGGAAAGCCGCAAGATGCTCCCCAATGCCAGCTATTTCGCCTTCACAGCCACGCCCAAGAACAAGACGCTTGAGATGTTCGGCATCCCCATTCCACAGCCGGACGGCGTGGTGAAGCACGTGCCGTTCCACAACTACTCCATGAAGCAGGCGATTCAGGAAGGCTTCATCCTGGACGTTTTGCAATACTACACCCCCATCAAGAGCTATTACAAGCTCGCCAAGACCATCACCGACGATCCGCAGTTCGATAAGAAGCGAGCACAGAAGAAGCTGCGCGCCTTCGTGGAAAGCGACGAGTTCGCCATCGCTACCAAGGCGGACATCATGGTCACGCACTTTCACGAGCAGGTGATCGCCAAGGGCAAGATCGGCGGTCAGGCGCGGGCGATGGTCGTTACCGGCAGCATCGAACGGGCGATCGAATATTACTACGCCTTCTGCCGCTGTCTTGAGGTGCGCAAAAGCCCTTACAAAGCCATCATCGCATTCTCCGGCGAGAAAGAGTATGGCGGTGAAAAACTGGATGAGGCCAAAATCAACGGCTTCCCCAGTAGCCAGATCGAAAAGACATTCAAGAGGAACCCTTACCGCTTTCTTGTGGTCGCGGACAAGTTCCAAACCGGCTATGACGAGCCGTTGCTGCACACGATGTATGTGGATAAGATCCTCACAGATATTAAAGCAGTGCAAACGCTCTCCCGCCTCAACCGCGCCCGCCCGCAAAAGCACGACACCTTCGTCCTCGACTTCGCCAACGAGCCGGAGGACATCGCGGAGGCATTCTCCCGCTACTACCGCACCACTATTCTCTCCGCCGAGACCGACCCCAACAAGCTCTATGCCCTGATTGCAATCATGGAACAGCACCAGGTGTACACGCAATACCATGTGGATACGCTCATTGACCTATACCTGAGCGGTGCGGAGCGCGACAAGCTCGACCCCATTTTGGATGCTTGCGTTGCGACCTACAAGGGCCTGGATGAGGACGCACAAGTGGAATTTAAAGGCTCCGCGAAGGGCTTTGTACGCACCTACGGCTTCCTTGGCGCAATCCTCCCCTATGGCAGCCCGGAGTGGGAGAAGCTATCTATCTTCCTCAATCTTCTCCTGCCCAAGCTCCCCAGCCCCAAGGAGGATGATCTGGCGCAAGGCATCCTGGACGCCATCGACCTCGACAGCTACCGCGCCGAAGCAAAGGCGCAAATCTCCATCCAGCTGGAGGACAGCGATGCCGAGGTCGCGCCCGTGCCAACGGGTGGCGCCGGTGCGAAACCTGAGACGGAACTGGATCTGCTGTCGAGCATCCTGGCTACCTTCAACGACCTGTTTGGCAACATCGACTGGAAGGACGCCGACAACGTCCGCCGCCAGATTGCCGAAATCCCCGCTATGGTGTCCAAGGACGCGAAGTACCAGAACGCCATGAAAAACTCCGACAAGCAGAATGCCCGACTGGAAATGGAGAATGCCCTCAAGTCCGTCGTTTTTGGCGTTATGACGGACAATATGGAGCTGTTCAAGCAGTTCAACGACAATCCTCCTTTCCAGAAATGGCTGGCGGATACGGTGTTCAACTTGACCTATAATACCCAAGGCAAGCCTTTTGAGGGCAAAGCGGCGGTTTAAGTACCTCGTACAGGATGAGCCCCCACAATGAACGTTTTTCAATACCTTATGGAGGGAGAGCAGCAGATCGGCTTGCCCGAGGGTAGCATTGGGACAAAGTGGACAGGCGTACCGCAAACATAAGCACCGCCGTATAACACAAGGGGCGTATGAATATAGAGAACCTCCCCGTTTTCACCGAAGACTGCCTGACGAATCCTGCAAAATTGAAGCCTCCAAAAAAAACATGTTATAATGAAAAACCCACTTGACTTTGACGCGGCGTCAACGGCTACAATGAAGCCATCCACTTCGAAGGGATGATCTCATGAGCGAGCAGATCAAGATCAGGGAAGTTTCCCAGTTGTTCGGCTTGTCTACCCGCACGCTGCGCTATTATGAGCAGATCGGGCTGCTGCCAAGCATACGCGGCGACGACTACGCCTACCGCATGTACGACCCGGCGGCCTTATCGCGCCTGCGCCAGATCGTGATCTTGCGCAACCTCCGGTTTCCCCTCAAGGACATCCACCGGATGCTCACCGAGGAGAGCACGCACGCGGCCATCGAGCTGTTTGCCAAGCATCTGGATAGCCTGAATGAGGAGGTCACTGCGCTATCACGTCTGCGCGAAATGGTGGAACGGTTCCTTGCGGAACTGAAGCAGAGCGGATGGAGCAAGCTGCGGGAGCGCTCCCTGCAAGAAGGCGTCCTTGATTCCCTCGCCCTTTTCCTTGAAAAAGATCGAAAGGGGTCATTCACCATGCAGGAACTTGAAAACATCAGCAAAAAGACACAGCGATTCGGCCCTGTCCGGATCATGAAACTGCCCCCCATGCGCATGGCGGCCTACCGCGCGCCTGTAGGCCCGGCGCCTGAAAAGGAAGGCTGGGGGCATGTGAACGGCCTGTTTAAAAAATGCGGCCTGAAAAACGATCCAACCGTGCGCATCTTCGGTTTTGACAACCCGGGGGCCGAAGGCGACCACGGGTATGAGTTCTGGGTATGCGTGCCGGAGCATATCACAATACCCGCGCCGTTTCACGAGATCCGCTTCCCCGGCGGCTTGTACGCGGCGCACGTGACGCCCATGCACAGCATCTTTGATACATGGATGCACCTGGTCGGCGAAATGAAAGAGCACCCCCGCTATGCCATTGACGACGCGGACCTTCAAAAACTGGATGGAAAGACCCATCCCCTGCTGGAGGAAAGCCTGGGCGAGGACATACTGCAATTTGAAGACGACGCCCCCGAAGACATGGAGCGCCAGCTGGACCTGATGCTGCCAATCAAACCAAGGGCCTGAAGGCGTTTGGCCGCACAGGCAGATAAAAAGCCTGGAATCGCATGGTTCCAGGCTTTTTCTTTGGCGCGTATCCGCTGCCGCGCTTTCGCAGACCGCTTATAGGGGCGACAATACAGGGTCTGCACCAACGACGGCGTCAAAGGCTTTCTTGGGGTCGGCGTTCATCAGCACGACCTGGGCCAATCCATCGCCGTATTCCTCCATCATGACCGCCGGCAGTTCCACCAGCCACATGATTTCGTTTGTGCTGGGGATCCGGTCGGATGTCATCACGGCTGTCCGAAAGAGTATTTCCCCATCCGTAAAATCCATCTCGAAATTGCCCACCATCATATCGTAATTGGCGCGGGTCAGGTACTCGCTGACCCGCCTCATCCCTTCTATGTCCGAGGCCTTGCCGGATATCGGCGAGAATGCGAAAACGCTGAATCCGTCCTCGCGCATGCTGATCATCACGTCACACGTGCTCAGCGTGGAAGAAAGGCTCATCTTGAAATCAAAAGAGCCGTTTACGCTGTCGAAATCGTAAGTATAGCCTTGGCTGTCGAGGTAGGCCTTGACGGCGGCGGCCAGCGGGAGGCTGTATGTACTGCTCTGGGAAAGCGCACCGGAAAACGGGAACAACAGCAGCAGGGCGAACATGATCGATATGAGACGTTTCATTGGATTCCCCCTCTCTACCATCCATAGTAGCCGTTTGCAAGGAATCTGTTCCCATTTATTTTCCAGCGGGAACAATAGCGGGAGAGAGGGGTTTTATTTTTGCTTGCAAATGAGAATACCGCGTGCTGAAAAGATGCACCCTATGTAAAGCACTAAAATCAAGTTGAGGTTTAGAGGCATGAAGAAGCTGCTGTATATCATTGCAAACTCAAAGGCCGAAGAACTGTCGTCCAGCAGGACGATAAGCAGGAAATTAGTCAATGAAATCCTTAATAAAGTGCCAGATGTGGAACTGGAAGAAATTAATTTGTATGAAGATCACATTCCTCAGATAAAGGGCTGCTACTTTGAAATCAGAAGTGCAATTGTCAGTTCGGAAGCCAGAAGTAAACTAACTTCTAAGGAGCAAGAAGAGGTTGCCAAGATTGAACATCTTTGTGACCAGTTTAAGGCCTCTGACATCTATGTTCTGGCGGCTCCGATGTGGAGTTTGTCGTTTCCGGCTCCCGTGAAGGAGTATTTGGATTGTATTATTCAGACTGGAAAGACAATCTCGTTCGAACACAATAAACCGTTTGGCCTGTTGGATGATAAACATAGAGTTTTTGTCTATGTACAGTCTTCCGGCGCAAACATCCCATGGATACTAAAGCCAGCCCTTTCCAAGGGGCTAAACTATGTTCATGAGATCATGAGGTTTATTGGCATCAATACCTTTGACGAACTGTTGGTAGACGGCACAGGAGAGACAGAAGAAGAACGTCAAAGCGCTATGAAGGCTGCGGCAGATAAAATACCGCAGTTAGTTGAAAAACTGTTTACTTGAGGTGCTGTCACTTCATATTCATACAACGTAAACCCATTTTTGCGCAGTCCTTTTCGGAGGGCTGCTTTTATCATGCTCCCATCGGTAGTTCTTCGACTGTTACTTCGATAAATGACAAGGCTTTAGATAGCAGCATCCAGGTTCGAAGCTTAGCCGAAGTTTGTCCGTTGAAGCCGCTGCCGTACTCCACTGGCCCCGCAAGGCACCATCTGGCCAATCAGCTGCGGCCCGACCCGGACGGGGCTTAAAGCAAGCAGATTGAATGTTTACCAAAGAGGAATGGTTGACGAACCTTGCAAAATAAAGTGTCCATAAAAAATATAATATAATGAAAAAACCACTTGACTTTGACGCGGCGTCAACGGCTACAATGAAGCCATCCTCTTCGAAGGGATGATCTTATGAGCGAGCAGATCAAGCTCAGGGAAGATGGCAAGACCCATCCCGTGCTGGAGGAAAGCCTGGGCGAGGAAATACTGCAGTTTGAAGGGGACGCCCCCGAATACATGGAGCGGCAGCTGGATCTGATGCTGCCGGTCAAACCAAGGGCCTGAAGGCGGATGGTCACCGGTTCTTTAAGTGAGGGAGTTGCAATGATGAAAAGGGTAAGGGTTTTATCAAACTGTTTGCACAAGATCATTTGGATGGAAAGGGACTTAGGGCCGCATAGCCGGGAGGTTAGGGAGGCCATGTGGAGGAAAGAAGAAACGATCAGGGATATCTGCCAGACCGTCAGGAATAATGGGCTCACACGATGAAAACAGGAATGAATAGCAAAATAGCGGGCCTGCGTAGTAAATTACGCAGGCCCGCGCTCATTCCAAAAAATCAAGGAACTGCGCGTTCAGTTCTTTTTTTACGTCCCGCCAATAGGGCATGTATTGGTCCATCAGGCCCTTAAAACGGGCGTTGTGGCTCTTTTCCGCAAGATGCAAAAGCTCGTGGAGGATGACGTACTCCAGGCATACGGGCGTTTTTTTCGCCAGCTGCAAATTGAGCCATATCTTTTTCTTTTTGGTGTTGCATGTGCCCCACCTGGTGGTCATGTTCTTTGTCTGCCAGCTATCGCAATGAAGGCCCGTAATGTTTTCCCACCTGGGCAGGCGGCGGGCGATTTCCGTTTTGAGCAGGTCGCGGTACCACTCGTTCACGAACGATCCGCGCTGTGCAGCGGTGATTTCCTTGCGCACAGTGAGTACCGCCCGGTCGCCTATGAGGGCGAGCGCGTTCTTCGTGCCGTACTCCACCTGAAGGAGGTACTGCTTCCCCCACACATAGAGCGTTTCGCCGGAAACATATTCCCGCTGGCTCTTTAGCGGCTGATGGTCAAACTTCTCCCTATGCGATTTGATCCATTCGATCTTTGTGCGCACAAACCGAGCTATGGCCTCATCACTCATCCCCCGCGGGGCGGAAACGGTGACGCGGCCATCCGGCGGCTTTACGTACAGATGCAGGTTTTTGATTTCCTTTTTCGTAACCTCAACGGGGATCCCCTCAACCGTGATGCGCATCAGTACTCCTCTTGTTCCGCGAAGCTCTTGAATATATCCTATTCTCATTTCCACAAATGTCCCCTATCAACCTTCTGGCGGGGGCGGCCTTCCTGTTGTGATAAGCCGGATGGCATGATATACTTTTTGGAGATTTACAGGAGGAACTCCAGCATGAACATTTATCAAAACCCCATGGAGGATCAGCATTGGATCGGCTTGCCCGAGGGCAGCATCGAGACGAAGTGGACAGGCGTTCCGCAGGCGGCGGGTGCCTTTTTTCGGCGAGTATTTTCCGTGACTGCGGGGGCAAAGAAGTTGCTGCACATAAGTGCCAGCTCCCGTTACGCGCTGTTTGTCAACGGCAGGTTCGTGCAGAACGGGCCATGCAAGGGCGACATAAACCATCAATACGTTGATACGCTGGATATCACGGGCTTTCTTGTAACGGGTGATAACGTGCTCATCCTCCACGTGATCAATTTTTCCACCGAAGAAAGCGCCGATATGGGCTACCGGGATTACGGCCCCTGCGCCGTGCTCCCAAAGCCCACCGGGCCGCTGCTGCTGGTGAAGGACGAGGATGGGGAGCTCTCCACCCGGCTGCCCGGCTGGCAGGCGCTTTGCGACACGGCCACAAGCTGGATCTTTGATCAGCCAAGCTGGTATATCGGAAGCAAGCAGCGCATCGACGGGAGCCGCATCCCCCACGGCCTGCACAGCGTGAAGTCCTCCGCCGCCTGGGCGCAGCCAAGGCTCGGCTGGGCGGAAGCGGCCAACCCCTGGGGGGAAATGCTGCCCTTCCACCTTGAAAAGCGGCCCATCCCGCTGATGCGGGTGGAAGAGCGCGCCTTTGTGCTTAAGCAGCCAACGCGGCCGGGCGAGGTGGGTATTGATCTTGCCGCTGGCCGGGTACCGGCCGGGGAAATAGCCGTTATGGAGCTGGACGCGGGTGAGGTGGTCACGGGCTATCCGCGCTTTAAAGTGCAGGGCGGAAAGGGAGCCGTGATCACCCTGCGCTATGCCGAGTGCTATATAACCCCCGAAGGCAAAGGCCGGCGGGACGACTGGGAGAATGGCCGCATCGAAGGCCACTATGACGAGTTTCTGCCAAGCGGTAATGGGGATGCATTCCAGACCTTCTGGTTCCGCACCTTCCGCTATGTGCGGGTGGAAATACAGGCCGGGGCCGAGGATGTGACCATTGAGTCCATTGATTATCTGGATACCCGCTACCCCCTTGTGCGCAAGTCGTCTGTCCGCTCGGAGGATAATCCCTGGGTGGAGCAGCTTTTCCACATCAGCGCCAACACCCTGGAGCGGTGCATGCAGGAAACGTATGTGGACTGCCCCTATTACGAGCAGCTCCAATACACCCAGGATGCGCGGCTGGAAATGCTGTTCACCTATAGCTTAAGCGCCGACGACACCATGGCCCGCCGGACCATTGGCGACTTTCACAACAGCCTGCTGCCCGAAGGGATGCTGCAAAGCCGCTTCCCCTCCCGCAAGCGGCAGGTGATCCCGGGGTTTGCGCTGTATTGGATCATGATGCTGGAAGATCACTTCACTTTCACCGGCGATGATCAGATGGCGCGGCGCTTTCGGCCCACGGTGGACGCGGTGCTGGATTGGTTTTTAAGGCGCGTGGATGAGGATGGGTGGTTTAAAAGCACCGAGCACTGGCCGTATTTTGACTGGGTAAAGGAGTGGGAGCACGGCGTGCCGGATGCGGTGCGTCACGGCGCTTCCACCATCATGAACCTGCACCTGGCGCTGGGGCTGCAAACTGGCGCCAAGATCATGCGGGCCACGGGGCGGCCGGAGGTGGCCGAGGAATATCTGCTTCGCGCCGGGAGGATCCTGGATCTGGTGGAGCGGTCTTGCTGGGATGCGCAAAAGGGCCTCTATCTGGAAGGGCCGGATTACCACCAGGAATTCACCCAGCACACGCAGGTTTGGGCGGTGCTTACCGGGCTTGCCCAGGGCGAGCGGGCAAGGGCCATCCTCAATAAGGCGCTGGATGATAAATCTTTGAGACCCTGCTCGTTCACGATGATGTACTTCCTCTTCCGGGCGTTGGAGCAGGCCGGATTGTATGAGCGCACCCGGGAGCTGTGGGAGATGTACAAGAGCTTGCTCCCCCTTGGCTGCACCACCGTGCCGGAGATACCGGTGCAGCCGCGCAGCGAGTGCCACGGCTGGGGCGCCCTTGCACTGTGGGATTTCCCCCGGTACTTCCTGGGGGTGCGGGAAACCGCGCCCGGCTGGCAAAGTGCGGTCATCGACCCTAAGGCGCTGTGGCTAAATGACTGTTCCGGCGTGGCCGCCACGCCCAGGGGGGATGTGAAAGTGAGCTGGTGTGTGGAAGGGGGCCGCTTTATCATTACCGGCCAGCTGCCGCAAGGGATGGATGCCACCCTCCGCCTGCCGGATGGAACGGAACGGAAAGTGGCCGGGGATTTCTCCGCCCAATGTGACATGGCGGGTTAATATCTTAAGTAAGCACTGATTCATGTGAAAACGCGTCATTCCGAGGGAGCGAAGCGGCCGAAGGAATCCATATGGAGTAAGGGGTTATGGATTGCTTCGCTTCGCTCGCAATGACGAAATCCGAATTAATCATAGCTTACTTGATGGGAGGGATTGGCCATGCAAAACAATGACCGGCCAAAGCTTCACTTTTCGCCGCGGCGCGGCTGGATCAACGACCCCAACGGGCTTGTTTATGATGGAAAGCAGTATCACCTGTTCGCCCAGCACAACCCCGATGATATCGTATGGGGGCCCATGCACTGGCTGCACGCGGTGAGCGACGATTTGATCCATTGGCGGGAGCTGGGCATCGCGCTGTGGCCGGATAGCTTGGGGACCATCTTTTCGGGGAGCATCGTCATCGATCAAAAGAACACGGCGGGCTTTGGCCCCGGCGCCATGGTGGCCATGTACACCCAGCACGGGGAGCGGGAGGTGCAAAGCATCGCGTATTCCACGGATGGCGTTCATTTTACGCCCTATGCGGGCAATCCCGTGATCGAGAATCCGGGCTTCCGCGACTTTCGCGACCCCAAGGTGTTCTGGGATGAAAAGCGCGGCCGCTGGGCGATGGCCCTGGCCGCGTCGGACAGGATTCAATTTTTTACATCCAGCAACCTACGCCATTGGAACAAGACCGGAGAGTTCGGGAGGGGCGAAAGCAAATACGGCGATATCTTCGAGTGCCCGGACCTGTTTCCCCTAAAAGCGCCGGACGGGCGGGAAGTCTGGGCGCTGCTTGTGAGTATGGCCGCCCCGGCGGAAACGGGGGGAGGCCGGATGCAGTATTATCTAGGGGAATACGACGGGGAAACGTTTGTAAAGCTTCCAAGCCATCCGCAGCCGCTGATGGTGGACGCGGGGTTTGATGATTACGCCGGCGTCACCTACCACAATACGGCGGAAAGGACCTATATTGGCTGGGCGGCCAGCCCAGCTTACGCGGGAAAGGTCCCGGCAAAGGATTACCGGGGCATGATGACGCTGCCCAGAAAATTGACGCTGGTAGATACGGAGGTAGGTTTGCGGATCGCCGCCGAGCCGCTGCATACCGTATCGGGATTTGCGCCTGCGGCCGATGGCGGTGCGCTGCCGGATGGGGCGTTTGAGTTGGATATCCGGGCGGAGGGGGCGTTTGAGGTATCCATTGAGAACCGTCTTGGGGAAGTACTGCGGTTTGGGGTGGATGAAAGCAATGCCATTTATACCGACCGTTCCAGATCAAGCGGCGCGCCGGGGCAAAAGCGCCCTACGGAGATACGGGAGCCAATACGTCCTACGGATTCCCCTCCCGTGGAGGGGTTCCGTAGCCCGGCCCCGCCTGCGGCGGAAATGGGCCGGGCGGAGGAAACTTGCGAAACGAGTGATGCAAGCGATAGCGCAGCAGCACGACGATTGAGCAAGCGGAGGACGGCGGAGCCGGACGGGGTGGTCATTGGAGCGCCGCGTCCTATGGACATCCCCTGGGCGGGAAATGATTTGTACAGCATCACGCGCACGCCGTGCGTTTTTTCCGAAATATGTGATATGCGCCTGGTGATGGATGGTCCCATTGCGGAACTGTATGCCGATGGCGGCGTGTATGTAAACACCATGCTCGTGTACCCCACGGAAGGTTATGCCACAGTGTGGTGTACGGGAAAGGTGCAAATGCGGGTCGCAAAGATTTAAGGCAGGCGGGAGGGGCAGCATGCGTGCTTCGCCAGCCCTCCTTCCGGCGCTTCGCGCCACCTCCCTCCAGCGGGAGGCTTCTCTTGCCTTCCCCTTTAGGGCCTTCGCACCGTCCGTCGCTTCGCTAGATAAAACAAGCGGGGAGCCAAAAGCTTTCCGCTTGTTTTTTGTTTGCTGTATGATATGATACATGCATGGATAACTTTGTCAGGCAAAATTCAAATACGCATGAGGAGCCCTTCATCATAAGCAGCCGGAGAGGATAAACGCCTATGAAAACCAAAAAAATAACCCTTGAGAAAAGCGTCTATTATTTGATCACGGTCGCGCTGATCATAGCCATAGGGGTTAAGATCGGCCAGGTTGGCCAGATCGGGGCCGTCGGGTATATGCCGGGGGTTGCCTTCTTTATGATATCGTACTGGCTTCAAACGATGATAGACGAGGCGGGCCACATGGTCTTGGGGCTTTTGGCTGGATACCGTTTTATTAGTTTTCAGGTCTATCATTGGATGATCATCAAATTAAGCGGCAGGCTCAAAATCAAAAAGAATAGCCTGGCGAGGACGCTGGGGCGATGCATCATGGCGCCGCCTGAACCGGACGGCTCAATCATGCCCGTGGTGCTGTTCAACCTGGGCGGGGTGATCGTAAACCTCGCGGTTTCGGCAGCGGGGTTTGCGTTTTACGCGGCGGCCCCTGGGAAATCCATGCTTGCTCTTTTCTTGTTCGTATTCTACGTTGTGGGGCTTGCCGCGGCCCTGAGCAACGCGATCCCCATCACTAGCGGATACGTGATCAACGACTGCAAAAACGTGATCACGCTGGCCCGTGACCCCGCCGCAATGCGGTTGGACTGGATTCGGGGGAAAATGATGGAACTTAGGGCAAATGGCACGCGCATCAAGGGTATGCCCGAGGAGTGGTTTGCGCTCCCCAGTGACGCGGATATGCAAAATCCCCGCTTTTCGGTGCTGGCAGTCCTGCGCGTAAGCAGGCTGGTTGACCAATTGAAGTTTGAAGACGCAAAGGAGCTTGCCGAAAGGCTGTTGTCGGAGCAGGTGAAGCTGACCCCCATGAATACCTGCGCTGTGATGCTTGAAATGATCTATTTGGAACTCATCGGGCAAAACAGGCCGGAGGTCATAGCAAAATACAAAACAGAAAAGTATCTTGATTTTGAAGAGGCCATGAAGGACTCTCCCGCGGTCATCCGGGTGCAATATGCCGGGGCGCTGATCTCGGGCGATACAAAAACAGCCGATGAAAAAATGGAGGCGTTCAATAAGGTAGCCAAAAGCTATCCGTATGAAGCCTCCATCGAATCGGAAAGGGAACTGATCAGCCTGGCGCAAAAAGCCGCTCAGGCCATTTCGGCATAATTTACTTGGCCATCCAAATATCCTGCCCGCCATCCTCGATGAGCATCTTGTTCAGTTCCCCTGTGTGGTCGGACAGTTCACGCATCAAGTACAGGTGCGCGCCCATCTGGGTCGTGCCCATCCAGGCCCTGTCTGGCTCGATGGGCGACAAAAGCATATCATCATCCAGCGCATCCAGAACTTTTTGGGCCCTTGATACCGCGCCGTCAAAATAGGCTATATACGCCTCCCTGTCGGGGAGGCCGTCCGCTTTGGCTTCCATCCACATGCCGTAGGGGAGCTTCAAGGCAAAATCCTTGTCGCGGAAGCCTCCGGCGACCTGCTTGTCGATAACGGCGGCCAGATGATAGGCGATGCGGCTGGGAATGTAGTATTCATCCCCGTGGGGCGCAAGCCACCGGGTATCGTCAAAAACCTCGGCGATCCTCCGGATCGTTGAAAAAGCCTTGCCGTATTGGGCCCGCACATCGTTTGCCATGATTTCGCTCATGATGTCATCCCTTTCTCATGCGCTGGGTATGCAGGTTTGAAGCCCTTGCCC
>JAEWAH010000002.1 GCA_023391725.1 Bacillota bacterium
AGGTGGGAGACCATCACAAATTCCGCCCCGGCATTAATCCCTGCCTGAAAGGGCAGGAACTCCGTCTTCTCCATTTCCGCCAGGGTACGGTCGGTGATGGAGGTGGCATAGTGGGAGTTGGTGGTGGTGCTGCCGTGGCCGGGGAAATGCTTCAAGGTGGATATGACGCCGTTATCCTGAAGTCCCTTCACCACCTGGCCGACCATCTTGGACACCAGCGCGGGATCGGTACCAAAGGACCTTGCGCCGATTTCTGTATTTTTGCCATTGATGATCACATCTGCCACCGGGGCAAAGTCGAGATTGAATCCCAGGCCAGAAATATCTTTGGCGATGGTCGCGCCCACATTATAGGCTTCCTGCTCATTCCCTCGGGCGCCAATGCTTTTCATGGAACCAAACTTGGTGGTGCCAAGCTTTTGGGCTACTCGGGCCACGCTGCCGCCCTCTTCATCCACACCGATAATAAGCCCGATGCCATGAGCTTTCTTTGCGTAGGTCTGGGAGTTTAAAATCATCTCTTTGACCTGTTTCTTGGTGACGAGGTTATCTCCAAAATAGACGATGCCGCCCACAGGGTACTTTTTAAGCCCGGCTTGTGTGGCCTGGGTGGCCTTTGTGGCCAGCTTGACCCCCGCGATGGCTTCCGGCTTGACGATAAAGAGCTGACAAATTTGATCATTCAGGGACATCTGCTTAAGCAGCGCGTCTGCCTTGCTTTCAATGGATTCTTTTACGGACACTTCTTTGTTTGGGGAAGTAGTAGTCTGGCCGGCCGCGGGAAACGCTGCTCCTAAGATCATTAGTAGGCATAGGCACCAACAGATCATTTTACGCATGGGGCATCTGCCTCCATTCTTAAATATACATTTATTGTACGGCCTTTATATAGGTTTTTCAACATTCTTCCCGATTTTTACAGTTCTGCCAAGCCAGCCCTTGCCCCGGATTTCGTATTTTGATATACTGGCATCAACCATCCATATCAACTTCCCGCTCAAAAGGAGGTAATTTGATGTACACTGCCGATGAAAAAAGATATGCCGCCATGCGCTACCGCCGCTGCGGAAAAAGCGGCGTCCTGCTGCCCTTCATCTCCCTGGGCCTGTGGCACAATTTCGGGGCGGCTGCGGCCTTTGAAAACACCAAGGAGATGGTGCTTGGCAGTTTCGATATGGGCATCACCCATTTCGACCTGGCCAACAACTACGGCCCCCCGCCAGGCTCCGCCGAGGAGACCTTCGGGCGCATCCTCAAAGAAGACTTGAAGCCTTACCGGGATGAACTGATCATTTCCACCAAGGCGGGCTACGGTATGTGGCCTGGTCCTTATGGGGATTGGGGAAGCAAGAAATACCTCGTTTCCTCTCTGGACCAGAGCCTTGGGCGCATGGGGCTTGAATATGTGGACATTTTCTACCACCACAGGCCCGACCCCAACACGCCGCTGGAGGAGACCATGGGCGCACTGGCGCTGCTCATCAAGCAGGGAAAGGCGCTGTATGTGGGGATTTCCAACTACAACGCCCGGGATACCCTTCGGGCCAGCCAACTGCTTAAAGAGATGGGTGTTCACTGCCTGATCCATCAGCCCCGGTATTCGATGCTTGCCCGCCAGCCGGAAACGGAAGGGCTGTTCTCCGCGCTGACGGCGGAAGGGATCGGCTGCATCGCCTTTTCTCCGCTGGCCCAGGGGCTGCTCACGGACCGGTATTTTGGCGGCATCCCCGCCGATTCCCGGGCGGCCCACAGCGTATTTTTAAAGCCTGAGGCAGTGACGGAAGAAAAAGTGGAGAAGGCGCGCAAGCTGGATGCGATCGCACGCAAACGGGGGCAGAAGCTATCCCAGATGGCGCTTTCCTGGGCCATGCGGGAGCCGGTGATGACTTCGCTGATCATAGGGGCAAGCCGATTGGGCCAGATCAAGGAAAACTTGCAGGCCATGGACAACTGCGAGTTTACGCCGGAGGAGCTGGCGCAGATAGACGCGATATTGGCGGAGTGAGATTTTCATTCCCCTCCGAGGGAGGGGTTCCGAAGCTGAGCGCCGCCTGTGGCGGATAAAGCGAAGCGGAGGAAACTTGCGAAACGAGCGATTCAAGCGCAGCGGCATCGCGACGATTGAGCAAGCGGAGGACAGCGAAGCTGGAAAGGGTGGTTGCCTATTGCCTATGTCGGGCTGCCTAAGTCGTGGCGCCCTACGAACCACCCCGGCTATCTCCGACACGCATCAACCACCTTGTCGCTGTATGCCACGTATCAACCACCCCGGCGCTGCGCACCACCCCTCCAAAGGAGGGGAATTGGCGCCTTCCCCTTGAAGTCGTCATTGCGAGGGAGCGCGCGACCGAAGCAATCCATATGTGACAAGGGTTTATAGATTGCTTCGCGCAGCGAACAATGACGCCGTATCCTGAAATATTTATCGTTTTCTAAAGAAGAAGGCACGTAGGCAAGGGCATCGCTCTCTTATTGTAAAGACAAAACAACCGGGGGCGGGGCTAATATGAGCCACGCCCGCTTTATTTTTCTGTTTACGCCGCCTTCAAGCATTCCGCGGCTTCTTCCCCGGTGAGGGCCTCTTTTTTAAGAAGGTTTTCCCACAGAGCGGTCCATTCCGATTTGTGATCAGCGAGCGATTTCATAGCCAAGTCATACGCCTGGTCCAACAGGGATTGGGCGCCTTTTTTTCGCTGGTCGTCGCCGGCCATCAGCGTCTCAAAGGGCTTGCCCGCATCAGGACCCATGCCCCACTCGCAGGACATGCGTGTGGCGATATCCGAGGCCTTTTGCAGATCGTTGGCCGCGCCGGTGGTCACTTCTCCCTGTCCAAAGGCCAGTTCCTCCGCTGCCCGGCCCGCCAGGGCCACTGCCATATGGCTTAAGAGCTCCTGCCTGGTGAAGAACATTCTTTCGGGCGGCGTGGCCATACTATAGCCTGCCGCGCCCCTGGTGGAGGGAATGATGGATACACGGTTTAGCTTGCTGTCGGGGAGGAGCAATAGCGTTGTCAATGCGTGGCCCGCCTCGTGGACGGCCGTGACCTTGCGCTCCTTGTCGATAATCTCTTTGTTGTTTCTTTCCTCGCCCACCAAAGCTGCATGGAAGGCGTAATCGATGTCCGCCATGTCGATGGATTCCGCCTGACGCCTGGCGGCATGGATGGCGGCTTCGTTCAGCACGCTTTCCAGCCTGGCGCCGGAGAACATGGCCGTCTGCGCCGCGATATCCTGGAAGCATACATCCTCGGCGATGGGTTTGCCCTTGGCGTGCACCTTAAGGATCTGCAGCCTTTCGTTGAGACCCGGCAGGGGCACTTCGATCTGCCTGTCGAACCTTCCGGCGCGCAAAAGCGCCTCGTCCAGGGTATCGGGCCTGTTGGTAGCGGCCAATACGACGATGCCTTCCTTATCCGAAAAACCGGACATCTCGGTGAGCAGGGCGTTGAGCGTCTGCTCCCGCTCGTCGTTGCCGTTATCGCGCTTTTTGCCGATTGCGTCGATCTCATCAATGAAGATTACGGCGCGCCCGGCTTTGCGGGCCTTTTGGAACAGTGTGCGAATGCGGCTTGCGCCCACCCCTACGTAAACCTGTACAAAGTCCGCGCCGCTGACGGCGAAAAAGGGCACCCCGGCTTCCCCGGCCAGCGCCCGGGCCATGAGCGTCTTGCCCGTGCCCGGAGGTCCGTACAGAAGCACACCCCTGGGAATGCGCGCCCCATACTTGGCGAAGAATTCCGGCGTCTTGATGAAATCCACCAGGTCACGCATGCTGCGCAGCGCTTCCTCGTTAGCGGCCACGTTTTGAAATGTCACCGTGGGGATCTCTTTGCTTTCCTCAATGTTTGCATACTTGGCCAGTCCAGTAGCCCCTTTCATCCTGGAGCGCATGAACACGGCGAAGAGCAATAGCACCATTCCCACGCCCAGGATCATGCCCAGCTGCCCGGTGGAGGATTCTTCCACCGAGACCCCGGCCAAAAGCAGTGTCGCTTTCAGTGTATCATCCCTGGGATTGGGCGTGATGGCATGGGATCCATCCTGGAACGTCACCGTGAGATTGGGCGCGTCTGCCAGAAGGACCGAGCGCACCTCGCCCCTTTCCACCTTCTGTAAAAAGGCGGGATACGTGATGGCTGCAGGTCGGGTCAGCTGCTCCGAGGCGAATATCCCCACGGCGCAAACAAGAATGGCCGCAAACAAAATTATGGAAAAAATATTCCTATTTCTCACAATTCCCACCTCAAATTACTATGCGTTTTGCACAGTTACTAGTATACAAGATAGCTCCGGACTTGTAAACGGTACATTCTGGCGTTGATTTTCCAGTGTGTTTTTTTATAGGTCTGGACACGCTATGCATGCGCATTTTCAGATGAAAGGCGGTTTGTGTAATGGACGCGGACGAGAACAAAAAAGTACCCTCCGCACATAATAAAAATGTTTCCCCGGCAGGCGCCGCCCCTTCCCCGGCGGAGCCAAAACCGCCCGCTGCCGCAAAGAGCGTTCCGGAAGAAAACAAGCATACGCAGGCTTCGCCCTCCGCGCCTTTTGCGGGATGGAAGAAGTCTGCCCAAAAGAAAAAGGCGCACGAACCGGCAGCAAAAGATTCAAAGGAACAGCCAGATAAAGATTTGAATGCAAAAAATCATAAGGAACCAATCGATAGCGATCTGAAGGCAAAAGACCAAAAGGAACCGGTTGATAAAGACTTAAAAGAGAAAAAGCAAAAGGAACCGGCGGATAAAAATTTTAAGGAAAAAGAAGCAACGGCCGCTGACAACACACAAAAAGAGTTCCCCGGAAGAATCAGCGATGAAAAGCCGGTCCAGAAGGACAAAAAGTCTGAGAAGCCAACTGAGAAACCGACTCAAGAGAGCGAAAAATCCGAAAACCCAATAGAAAAGCCGCTTGTGGCAAGAACGGCCATCGTTGAAAAGCCGCTGAAAAAAACGCACAAATCCAAAAAAGGAGACGGACGCGAAGGCAAAAAGAAGCGCCATGTGTTCCGCTGGATCCTTGTCTCCATTGCGGGGCTGTTCGTAGGCAGCCTGGTATTTGGCTTCTTCTATTTTGATGTGCCCCATTGGCAGAAGCTGGACGTAAATAAGATCACGTCTGTTGCCCAGACGGGCAGCATCTATGATGCCAACGGCAATTTCATCACCGTGATCCGGGGTGCGGAAAACCGCACGGTGATCCCCTTGAGCGAGGTGCCCATGCATGTGCGCCAGGCTTTTCTGGCCGCGGAGGACCTGCGCTTCTACCAGCATTTTGGTGTAGATCCTGTACGCTTTTTCGGCGCGCTTGTGGCCAACATCAAAAGCCGAAGCTTTTCGGAAGGTTTCAGCACCATCACCCAGCAGCTCATCAAGCTCAGCCACTTAAGCTCTGAAAAAACCATCGGCCGCAAGCTGGAGGAAGTCTATCTTGCACTGCAATTAGAGCGGCAATACACCAAGGATCAAATATTGGAGATGTACCTGAACTTCATTTATTTTGGCAACGGCGCGTACGGGATACAGGCTGCGAGCCAGGTCTATTTTGGCAAGGACGCCAAGGACCTGACCATCGCTCAGGGCGCATGCCTGGCCGCCATCATCAAGGCGACCTCCGCCTATTCCCCCATTACAAACCCGCAAAACAACAAGGGCCGGCGGGATTACATCCTCAACACCATGCAGGAGCAGGGGATGATCAGCGCGGATGCCCACCAGGCAGCGCTTTCCGAAGACCTGCACCTGGTGGAAAGCAAGCCCATCACCACAGCCTACGGCTGGTTTGTGGACGCGGTGCTCGGCGAGGCGGAGGAGAAGCTTGATCTGTCATCGGAAACGCTGCTGGCAAGCGGCTACCGCATCGATGCCACCTTGGACCCACGGCTGCAGGATAATGCCGACGCGCGGTACAAGGAAAACATTTTCCCAGCCAAAGCCTCCGACGGCACGCAAGTGCAGAGCGGTTTTGCCTGCCTGGACATCAAGACCGGGGCTGTGCGGGCCATTGTGGGGGGTCGGGATTATACCGTGCGCCGTGGGTTCAACCGCGCCACCCAGCTTGCGCGCCAGCCGGGCTCGGCTTTAAAGCCCCTGGCCGTGTACGCCCCGGCCATCGAAAATTTCGGCTATACCACCGCAAGCGTATTAAATGACCAGCTCACAGATTTCAATGGCTATAAGCCCCGCAACAGCGGCGATGCCTATTACGGGTTTGTCACCATCCGTACGGCGCTGGAACACAGCCTCAACGTGGCCACGGTATCTCTGCTTCAGCAGATCGGCGTAGAAGCGGCCCGAAACTACCTGACAAAGACGGGCATCCCCCTGGACAAGCGGGACTATAACCTTTCTATAGGCCTAGGTTCCCTGACCTACGGCGTTTCCCCGGTAGAGCTGGCGGCGGCGTATGCGCCCTTTGCCAACAATGGGACGTACAACGCGCCCTACTTTATTGAAAAGATCACCGACAATCAGGGGCGGGTGATCTACCAGCACAAGAGCAATCCCCAGCGGGTCATCTCCGTGCAGACCGCGTATCTGATGACCAACCTTCTGGAGTCCGTGACCTCCGTAGGCACCGGCGCCAAGCTCGCCGGAGCAGGCACGCCTGTAGCTGGCAAAACGGGCACGGTGAATATGCAGGGCAGCGGCACCCGGGATATCTGGATGGCCGCCTACAACTCCGAAATCACCACCGCCGTATGGATGGGGTTTGACAATCCTGACAGCAGCCACCGCATGTCCGGCTCCACCTCCGGCGGAGACAACACTGCCGCGCTGAGCCGTAACTTCTTCAAGGCAGCTTATCAGGGCCGCTCGAAGCCGCAATTCGACCGGCCAGGGGGCATTATCTCCCTGGAGCTCGACAAGAAATCTGTGGAGTGGAAGGGCGAGGCAATGCTGGCCGTGGACATCACACCCAAGGCCTATCGCTTTACAGATGTGTTCACCGCCTCCAACCATCCTACCAAGACAAGCGATATTTGGAACGCGCCCCGGACGCCCAACAGCTTTTATGTGACTCACAACGATAGCGGCAATCCCCTGCTGGTGATCCAGCCGGCAGATTACGCCGTATACCGCATCCAGCGGGACTCCATCGGGGAGTCCTATGTTTTGACCGAGCTGACGGGTTCCGCCGGGGAGACGCTCTACTACGCCGATACCAAGGCAGTGCCCGGGGTGGTATACACCTACCGGGTGATCCCCGTCCATGCGGAACTATTGCAGAATGGCATTGTTTTGGAAGGCGTGCAAAGCGTGCAGGTGGCCCAGGCCCAGGCCCCGGCCACAGGAAATGTCTTGACCGACATGTTCGGCTTTTTGTTTGGCGATGGTGGGCAAAATGAAACCCCCGGGAGCACCGCGCCTCCGGGGAATTCGGAAAATATGAGCTCGATTTTTTGGGGCGATTAGGCGAAAAATCAATTGTTGGGCTACCGCGACAAGCCTATACACGAAGTTGTTATGGGATTCGCGCCTGCGGGCGCGACCAGGGCGATCCTAACGCCCTGGACCTTCGGGCGCCGCAATCTCCATTAAATAAAGGCGGGGCAAGCCCCCGCCCCACGCGGTCGCGCTTCTTATTACATGCTCTATTGTCCCTGACGTTCGTTCTTCTCGATCTGCTCATTGAGAAGGTTGATATTACCGCAGCCCATGGTGAGCACCAGATCCCCCGGCTGCCAATGCTCCCTTAAGTATTTCTCCGTATCATCAAAGGTGGGCGTATAGTGGGCGTCAACGCCCGCCGCAATCATGCCCTTCACCACCATGGTGGTGTGGATGTCGCCGGGATCCTTTTCCCGGGCTGCATAGATGTCCGTGACCAAAGTGATATCCGCTTCTTTAGTGCAGGTGAGGTAATCGTCAAACAGCCTTTTCACCCGGCTGTAGGTATGGGGCTGCATCACCGCCCAGAGGCGGTTATGGGGCTGGAGCTTGGCAATGGACAAGGTGTTTCGCATTTCGGTGGGGTTATGCCCGTAATCGTGATAAAGCTTTACACCCTGCACCACGCTGGTCAGTTCGAAGCGCCGGTGAGCGCCGGTAAACCTATTCAGGGATATCGCGGCCTTTTCCATATCCGCGCCCAAGTGGTAGGCCGCGGCCATGGCTGCCATGCCGTTGAGCACGTTAAAGTCACCCGGCACAGCCATCTGAACATGGCAGAGCTTTTTGTCCTTGAAATACAGGTCATACGTGCCGCGGCCCAACGCGTCGTAATGCAACTCGACAGCACGCCAGTCGTTCTTCCCGCTGAACCCGTACGTCTGCTTTTCCTGGGGGATCTCTTCAAACAGATCTACCACGCGGAAATCATCGCCCCAGCCGATGGCCAGGCCATCAGCTGGCAGCAGGGCAAGGTATTTCCTGAAGGCGTTCTGAATATCCTCGATATCCTTGTAGTAGTCCAGATGATCTTCCTCAATGTTCAGTATCACAGCGGCCGTGGGGCGCATGTGCAAAAAGCTTCCGCTGAACTCGCAGGCTTCGGCAATGAAGGCGTCTCCGCCGCCGATGCGGGTGCTGCCCCCCACCGCGTCAAGCCGCCCGCCGATGTGGATGGTGGGATCCAGCCCGCCCTCCATGGCGATCTGCGAAAGCATGGCGGTGGTAGTGGTCTTGCCGTGGGTCCCGCTGATGCCAATTGCTTTTAAGTAACCTTCCATCAGCTGGCCCAATAGCGATGCCCGCTCCATGTTGGGGATATGAAGCCTTGCAAGCTCCTCCCGCTCCGGGTTATCATTCAGGATGGCCGCGGAATATACAGCCATATCGGCCCCATGGACATTCTCTGCCCTGTGGCCAATGGTCACGGGGATGCCCATGGCTATAAGCTTCTCCACCGTGTGGCTCTTCACGTTGTCGGAGCCGGAAATCTTGTATCCCTTTTCCAAAAGCATTTGCGCCAGCCCCGACATGCTGGAGCCGCCGATGCCGATCATGTGCACCCTTTTCCCCTGATAGTCCCGGATGTGGGGCGTCTGCATAGAGTCACCGCTCCTTTTTTCTTTGCGGGGGCCTGCCGCTTTGATATTATACGCCGTTTCGGTGCGAATAATCAATACGGGGGACGTGAGTGAGAAAATGGCGGGGAGGACTTCTTTTTCGAAAGAAGCCCTCCCCTTGCATCTGGCTCAATCGTCGCTGCGGCTCGCTGCCGCTTCCGCAGCTCGTTTCGCCAGCCTCCTGCACCCCGCCCTTTCCCGCCACTGGCGGGGGCGTGGTTACGGAGCCCCACCAAGAAAACTTCATCTGGGGATATCATTATTACCCTGCATCACCCTTCTGCATTGACGTTGGCGAACAGATGTTCTATAATGTTCAAAAAGGGAGGGAACGCCATGGAAACGGTACAGGCCAAGCAGCTATTGACGTCCCTTCATCCCATGGATGATTTCTTCCACAGCGATTATAACCTGAACTTGTACAGGGGATGCTGCCACGGCTGCATCTATTGCGATTCAAGGTCCGTATGCTACCAGCTGGACCGGTTTGATCAGGTGCGTGTAAAGGAAAACGCTTTGCCCATGCTCCGGGA
>JAEWAH010000055.1 GCA_023391725.1 Bacillota bacterium
AGATAATCCTGCCAGTTCTCCCCGGAAGGAGCCAGGGTGGGCGCAGGGGTGGGGGAAGCTTCAGCTTTGCCGAACAGCCCGGATACGGATATGCTGACGCCATACTGCTTGCCAAGGAGGTTGGCCAGCGCGGGAACATATTGGGCGATAGCCGCGTCGTAGCGCTCTTCCTGGAAATCAGCGCGCAGGTAGGAGGTCAGCAAATTTTTCTGCGACTCTTCGGGCAGGCGCTGCATAAGGGTCGGCCCGGCGACGGTATAAAAGGATTCCTCTCCGGCGCACAGCACAAGCAGCAGGTCTTCCTCTCCCAAATTCCAGGTACGAAACAGGGAATTGGCATACTTGGGCATTTCTTCGCCGTCCAGAAAATGAACGGTGGTAACCCAAAGGCCAACGCCGGTCTTGTTTTTCAGGGTATCCCGGAAGGTCTTCAAATCGGCCACAGTATTGGGGCTCAAAATATCGGCGTAATCCGAAACAGGCTCCGTTTTTTCAGGAAACCTGGGCGCGGCAAAAGCGCCTGCCGTGAGTGACAACAGCATGGCCGCAATGATGGCAAGAACAAGGGATCGGATCGCAAAAGTACGGGCCATGAGGATTCTCCTTTTCATTGACAACAAAACCTGCATTGGTTCAATTGAACCCTTGGTTTTAGCTTTCTATCAAGGCGCGGCGAACAGGGGTGCGTCCTCCACGCCCAGGAACCCTGCGGCCAGGCCGCTCAGGGATTCATGCTTGCGCTGATTGTAATCCGCCGCGGCCTCATTGTAGGATTGCGCCACGGCTGTTTCGTTGTAGGACAAGAGCGCTTCGCGAAGGGAGGTCAAATAGTTCTGATCCCGGACGCTTGCTTGAAAGGCGGAGATGGGCGAAAGCGCCTGGGCCAGTTCATTCACTCCCTGGGTAAGGGATTGGTTGGCCTTGCACTTCTCGGGCAGAGAAGCACTTTCGCTTTTGAGCGTATCCCGGGCGGAAGCTACCGTCGCATAGGGCGCGTCCTGGGTGCCCATGTAACGCCCGGCTACTTTCAAAAGGTTGCTGGCGTCGGCAGCGCGCAGTTCCAGCATGTTTTTCAGGCCGCCCTCGGCCATGTACTGGGTCTGCAGCTGCGCAGCCTCAGCTTGCCAGCCCTTGCGGGCCCCCCAGGAGATGCCGCCCAGGACCAGGATCAGGGCGACCAGCAGGCACAGAAGTGTCCGCCCGGTGTTTTTCATGTTGATTCCTCCATTGGTGTTGGAAAAAAGCGATTGCTATTTTACAGCTGATGCAGTTATCCGGTGCTGCTATGGGATTTCGCGCCTGCGGGCGCGCCCAGGGCGATCCTAACGCCTTGGACCTTCGGAGGCGACCTAGCCTATTTTCTTACGAAAACAGTACAGCCCAGGAAACAGCTTTATCTTTTCCCCTGATAAAGTTTTCCGTAGAGGGGTGTGGGGAGGGCCACTTTTTCAAAAGGGGCTCTCACCGCCAAAACCATCCGCCTTTATCCCGCCCCTACCTCTTGAGCTCCAACAGCTTGCTCTTGAGTTCGCCTTCCATCTTGTAGAGGGTGGCTTCGGCGGAAAGGCGCTTTTGATGGCCTTCGGACTGGATGCGCACCACTTCGTTGATGGTATCGATAAGGGATTGGTTGGTCTGGACCAGGGTTTCGATATCGATGATCCCGCGCTCGGCTTCGGTGGCGGTCTCGATGGTGCCCATCTTGAGGGTCTCGGCGTTCTTTTTAAGAAGCTCGTTTGTCATATTGGTCACCGCCGTCTGTGCTTTTAGCGCGGATTGGCTGTGGAACAGGCCCAGGGCCAGGACCATCTGGCTCTTCCACAGGGGGAGGGTGTTGCTAAGCGTGCTTTGGATACGCTCCACCAGCAAGCTGTCGTTATTTTGCAGCAGGCGAATCTGCGGGGCCATCTGCAGGGCGACCTGGCGGGTGAGCTTCAAGTCGTGAAGCTTCTTCTCGAACCTATCGCACATGGCGCTTAGGTCATTGGCTTGCTGGGCGTCCATGGCGTCCCCGGACTGGGCGGCCTTGGCCTGGAGGTTTTTCAGCTCGCCATCGCGCACTTCTTGAAGCTTCTGGTCACCGGCCAGGATATACATGGTCAATTCCTTAAAGTAGATGGTGTTCTGGTCGTAGAGGTGGTTGAACATGGCCACGTCCTTGAGCAGCTGCACCTGATACTTTTCCAGGCTGCCAGCGATGGATTCCACGTTCACGCCCACTTTTTCATAGCGGGCCTTCATCATCTCAATTTTCTTGCCGGCATTTTTAAAAAGCTTCATGATGCCCTTGGGGTCATCGGCATCGGATTCAAAGCCTTTCAGCTCAGTCACCAGGCTCACCAGCATATCGCCAACTTCGCCGGTCTCGCTGGATTTGACATATTCCAGCGCCTTGTCGGAAAAGTCGGCGATCTTCTTTTGCGCATCCGAACCGAACAGGAGCACATGATCGGGGTTACTAAGGTTCAGGCGGCCAATAAAATCAGCCACGCTCTTTTTTTCTTCGGGGGTCAGCTGGCTGTCATCCAGCTTTGTAACCGTCACCTGGGGCGCCTGGGGGGCTGCTGCCTGGGTAGCGACGATGGTCTCCTCCAGCATTTCCTTGTCCTTCAGGGAGACATCCGGCGTCAGGGTCAGGACGGGGACGGACGGCTGCTGCTCACTCATGCGCTTTTCCTCCTTGTTCTTCTTGAAGTGCTTCCTGTTCGCCGGGGATGGTCTGCGCCTTCCCCATGGGGCTTATGCCGGTATCCACCAGGCCATCGCGTTTGAGCATCTGCTCCAATACCTCAATGTCGGTGGTTACATCAAGCATATCGTCATGATAGAGGGTCTCCAGCTGCCGCTCGCACGCGGCTAGCACCACGCCCATGGCCTTTACGATGCGCTCCCGGGCTTCCTGGGCGTTCTGCCCGGTGACTTCCCGCTGGTCCATCACCCGGTAGCTGCGCAGCATCTTTAAGGTGGTGGGCAGGTAATAGTCCATAAACCGGCGGATTTGCGGGGCCTTCTTGGGCCGCTCGGCCACGGTCTTGAAGATCTGGCCGCAAAGGCGCTCCAGGTCGTCCATCTGCCGGGAGAGGGCGGGATCGGGGATCAGCTCGTTTTCCTCACGAACTTCAGCCATCAGTTCCTGGCCGCGCTTGATCACTTCGTCCGCGGCAGGGTCGCCGGTATCAAAAATGAGCTCTTCCTCCTTGGGCGGCTGCTCTTGCTGCTTGTTGGGGGAGAGGTCCAGCCCGGAGCCCATGATACCGATCACCCGGCCCGCTATCAGCGATACGGCAACAGCCAGCACGTAATGCCAGACCTTGTACAGGGGAAACAGCCAGGCATACAGTGCAAAAACGATGCCGAACGCCAGAATGCCGGCCCCGGCCCCTTTGTGATTTTTCTTCCCCTTCAGGGAAGGTTGTTTGTTTGCCATGGCGCATCCTCCAATGAATCAGGGTTACGGTCCTTATCCTACGGCATCGAACCGCCCACGTAAAGGCACAGGCGCGCAAAGCCGCACATTTGCGCATGAATCATGCATTCGGAGTTTTTATCCTTGCAGAAACAGTTTTCATTATAGCATGGCCCATTTGCCAAGGAAAGAAAGGGGCATGAGAAAATCATGAGAAATCCATGAGAATCAAGGGATTCAGCGTTATTAAGGGCTGTCGGGTGCACAATCTTGGGTGAGGGATCAAAAATTCGAAGCAAAGAAAATATTGGAATTCCAATAAAACCATTATACTGTTATGGGAAATGGCTGTCAAACAGAAAGGTATAGTTTCAATAAAGGATTTCGTGCCTGCGGGCACGACCAGGGCTTTCCGATCGCCCCGGACCTTCGGATGCATCTCCCATAAAACAATATCCTTTTTTCTCCTTCCCCCATAAAGTTTTCCTGAAAAGGGAGCGGGGAAACATCCTTTCTCAAAAGGAGGTTTCCCCGCAAATCTCACTATTCTTATTCCCCGGGCTCCTTACTTATAGAAGCTTTGCCCGTAAATGAACTCTTGGAGGGCTTCCACATTTGCCTTGAAATTGCTGCTGTTCATATAGACGAGGCTGGCGCCGTTGATGGTCTTGTAGCTGAAGGTCTTGTCCATGGGAACTCGGAACTGCTCCACCAGGGATGTGCCCTGGGCGGCCTTGTCCATCAGGCCCGACTGGAGCATGCTGGTGCCAATATCAAACATCTGCCCGGCGGTTAAGTTCGTGTACACATAGGGCAGCACGGAGGACATCAAATCCATCATTTTGTTCAGATCCATCCCCTGCATGACCTTCTTAAGCAAGATCTCCAGAAGGTTGCGCTGGCGGGAGGTGCGGACAAAATCGTTGTCGATGCCACGCAGCCTTGCATAGGTGACCGCCTGCATGCCATCCAGATGATGCACGCCTGCCACACCCTCGACTTTTTGACGCTTCACCTTGTCCAGGGGTTCCTTGCGCAGCTCATAGTTGATGCGGTTGGCTTCGGCCTTGGTAAGCTCTATGTCCACGCCGCCCAGGCCATCAATGATAGCGGCCAGACCGAAAAAGTTGATGGTCACAAAGTTTTCCACATTCATCTGGAAATTGCGGTTCACGGTGCGCATGGCCTGCTTCGGGCCGCCGTCTTGCGCCTGCTCTGCCTCGGTGTCGGAGCCGAACTTGTAGGCCACGTTGATGCGGTAAATGTTCTTGAAGCCGGGTACTACAACGGCGGTGTCACGGGCGATGGAAGAAAGCTTGATCTCCCCGGTCGCTTTGTTCAGGGAGAGGA
>JAEWAH010000124.1 GCA_023391725.1 Bacillota bacterium
GCTATATCCTTAGCGGTCAGGCCGTAATGCTCCATCAACACCTCGGGCTTTTGCGCCGATTGGCCGAAAACATCCATCACCGCCACGGCCTCCATGGGCCGCCCGTCGCCGCGAAGCGCCCAGGAAAGGGCTGCGGAAAGCCCGCCGATCACCGAATGCTCCTCATCTATCACGATGGCTTTCACGCCCCGGAGCGCTCCCGTACCGCGTCCTCCGGAAAGGGCTTTAAGCAGGGAGCAACAGTTCCGGTGGCCTGCAAGCCATTCACATCCACGATGGCGGTGAGGTGGTCCAGCTTAAAGGCCGCCGCGCCATGGCAGCTTCCCATATCTGGCCCTCCGCCTGCTCCCCGTCGCCTACGCAGCAATACACCCGGGCATCCCGGCCATCCATCCGAAGGCCCGCAGCCATGCCCGCCGCGATGGACAGGCCCTGGCCTAGGGAGCCGGTATTGGCCTCTACCCAGGGCAGCTTGCGCATGTCGGGATGCCCCTGCAAACGGCTGCCCAAGGATTTGAGCGTCCCTTCCTCCTCTTTGGGGTAATAGCCCAGATCGCCCAGGGCGGCGTACTGGATCAGCGCCGCGTGGCCCTTGGAGAGAAGGAACCTGTCCCGCTCTTCCCAATCCGGCTCATAGGGCCGTATTCGCATCACTTCGTAATACAATACCGTCACGATATCCGCCAGGGAGCAAGATCCACCAAGATGGCCCACCTTCTCCGGGCCGATCATGGCCGCCACGTCCCGGCGCAGCTACCTGGCCTTTAGCTGCAATTCTTCTGTTGTCATGGGCTGTCTCCTTATCGATCGCTTCCTTTGTATAACCATGCCGCCTTTTCAATTGTCAAAAAGGAAATGACTGCGGGGACTGCCTTGCGTATAGATATATGATATACTAGGGATAAGTGTATTCTTGTTGAACGTTCATAGGCAAACCATAAGGAGGAGCTAAGATGAAGTTTGGCTGCTGTGCCGGGGTGGGGGCGCAGGATCCCGCAAAGATCGGTCTTGAACGTATCCCTATTCTTAAGAAGTTGGGATTTGAATTTGTGGAGCTTCCCCTGGCCCAAATTATGAGCCTGGACGAGCAGGCGTTCCGCGACGGCCCGGTTGCGATGGTGGAGGGCTGCGGCCTTCCTTGTCTTTGCATGAATATTTTCTTTCCCGGAAGCTATCGGTTGACCGGCCCAGAGGCCGACCACGACAGCGCTATAAGCTATGCGCAGGCCGCCATGGAGCGGGCCGCGCGCCTGGGGACAAAAGTCATCGTGCTGGGTTCCTCCGGCGCCAGAAACAGGCCCATAGGCACATCGCTTCAACAGGGACTTGATCAAATGGCCTCGTTCCTTTCCCGCCTGGCCCCCATGGCGCAAAGCTATGATATCGTGATCGCCATTGAGCATCTCAACAGGCAGGAATCCAACCTTGTCAACCTATATTCGGAAAGCTGCGCCCTGGCCCGCCAGGTGAACCACAAAAATGTGGGCGCGCTGCTGGATACATATCACATGGCCTTGGGCGGCGAAGCTTTGAGCAGCGTACTGGACGGCGGGAGCCTGCTTCGGCACGTTCACGTTGCCCGCGCATTGGGAAGAAGCCTCCCCTGCCCCGGAGATGAGGAGGATTATCCCGCATTGTTTGATGCATTGCGGAAGATCGGCTACGACGGCCCCATCAGCCTGGAAGCCGCCGCACGCCAGGATTTTGAGGCGGAAGCCGCAGCCGCGCTTGACTTGATGAGAAATGCTTGAAGGGTGATGGATGGAGCAATATGACAGTGGAAATAATGGCAAATCTTTTCGAATTCATTGGGCAGCCTGTCCGCTGCGCCAGCTATGGCAGCGGTCACATCAACACGACGTATCTGGTAGAAACGGATCTGGGCGGCCGCTTTATCCTTCAAAAGATCAACCATCAGATTTTTAAGGACATTCGCGCGCTGGTGGAAAATGTTCAGGCCGTGACGGACCATCTTTGGAAAAAGGACCCCGATCCCAGGCATGTGCTTCGCCCGGTTTTCGCCAAAAATGGCGAACCATACCTTACGGATGAATCGGGAGAGTACTGGCGGGCCTTTTTGTTTGTGGAAGACAGCATCTGCCTGGACAAGGCGGAAAACGCGGAATCGTTTTATCAAAGCGGCGTGGCCTTTGGGCACTTCTTTAGCCTGCTGTCCGACTTTCCGGCCCAAAGCCTTCATGAGACCATCCCCGGCTTTCACGACACCCCCGGACGCTACAGGGTCTTTCATGAGGCGCTCCGGGCCGATCCAATGAACCGGGCAAAAGAAGTGAAGGCGGAGATCGAATTTGCCCTTGCACGCGAAGAAGAAGCCGGCTCTATGGTCCGCATGCTCAAAGAGGGCCTATTGCCCCTTCGGGTGACCCACAACGATACCAAGCTTAACAACGTGCTGCTGGACGCGGTTACCCTCACACCTTTGTGCGTGGTGGACCTGGATACGGTGATGCCGGGGCTCATCGGCAACGATTTCGGGGATTCTATCCGGTTCGGGGCCTCCACTGCGCCTGAGGATGAGCAGGATTTGAGCCTTGTCAGCCTGTCCCTGCCGCTGTTTGAGGCGTACGCCAAGGGCTTCCTTGAAGCCTGCGGGGAAAGCCTTACGCCCCTGGAGCTTGAAACGCTGCCTCTTGGGGCCAAGCTGATGACGCTGGAATGCGGGCTGCGCTTTTTGACCGATCATCTGAATGGGGACACGTACTTCCGCATCCACCGCGAGGGCCACAACCTGGACCGCTGCCGCACCCAGTTCGCCCTGCTTGCGGATATGGAGCGCAAGTATGAGGATATGAATAAGATCATCCATGACCAAAGCGGTGCTCTCAGGCACCAATAATAGAAAGAGGGAGATAGCCATGTTTAAGTTTGCTTTGATAGGCGCCGGTCAGCGGGGCATGATCTACGGGGAATACGCGCAAAAGAGCGGCCAGGCGCAGATCGTGGCGGTGGCGGAGCCCCACGCGGAACGCCGGGAGGCGGCGGCGAAAGCCTTTCATATTGCTCCGGAAAATGTATTTGACAGCGCCGACGCTCTATTTGCTGCTGGGCGGCTGGGGGACGCCATCATCATCGCTTCCATGGACAGGGATCATTACGGCCAGGCCATGGCCGCCATGGATTTGGGCTATCATCTGCTGCTGGAAAAGCCCGTTTCCCCCGATCCGGCGGAATGTTTGCGCATCGCGGAAAAAGCTTCCAAGACGGGCCGGATGGTGGCGGTATGCCATGTGCTTAGGTACGCGCCGTTTTTTCAGGCGCTCAAATCCATCGTCGACAGCGGAGAACTGGGCCGGGTGATCTCCATCGTGCACAACGAGAATGTGGGCAACTTTCATATGGCCCACTCTTTTGTGCGGGGCAACTGGCGCAATAGCGGCCAGAGCAGTCCCATTATCCTTCAAAAGTCCTGCCACGACATGGACTTGTTGGTGTGGCTCACCGGAAGCCAAGCCGAAAAGGTCTCCTCCTTCGGGCAGCTTACTTATTTTAAGGAAGAAAACGCCCCGAAAGGCAGTGCGGCCCGGTGCCTTGATTGCCCCGCGGCGGAGGTGTGTCGCTTTGACGCCCGCAAGTGCTACTTGCCCATTGCCGGGAACTGGCCTGCAACAGCGCTGACGCTTGATCAGACGGAGGAGGGAGTTTTAAAAGCTATCGAGGAAGGGCCCTATGGTCGATGCGTGTACCGCTGCGACAACGACGTGTGCGATCATCAGGTGGTGAACATCCTCTTCAAGAACGGCGTCACCGCCGCTTTCAGCCTCAGCGCCTTTACCAACCGCATCGCCCGTACCATCAAGATTATGTGCGAGCATGGGGAGATCAGGGGCTCGGAAAATGACAACCGCATCGAGATCATCCCCTTTGCGTCCAACGGCGTGGATGAGACACAGGCCCGCCTCGTGTTCCCCCCGCGAGCCGTGAGCGGCCATGGCGGCGGGGATGAAGGGCTGATGCGGGATTTCTTGGCGCTGCTGGAAAAGCAGGGCGGCGATCCGACATCCTCCATCGCAAGGTCGGTGGAAAGCCATCTCATCGCCTGCGCAGCGGAGAAGTCGCGTCTTGGGGGGCAGACGGTGGATATGGGGGTTTACCGGCGGGAGCTTGCATAGGATAAGCCCCGCTTTAAAGTAAACGTTGATTTAGCATACTCCTTCCGTCGCCTTCGGCGATCTCCCTCAAGGGGGAGGCTTTGGAAAGTCAGCATTATGTGTTACGCCCGGTGCGCTCCGTTCCCTTCTATGGGTCCAGGGCCCGGAGGCCCTGGTCGCTTTAAGGGGGATATGGAGAGTGCAGGGGGGAGTTGACCCGGAGGGCGAGCGCAGCGAGCCTGGAGCCTGCGAAGGCGCAGCCGGAGCAGGCGGAACACTGGACAAGCGAAGCGCAGTTCAGTGCGAAGGGGGAAGATCGAAATCCCCCCTACTCCCTCCTGCGTCCTCGTCAACCTGAAGGCGTCACGCTCTACGGTCAACCACCCCGGCGCTTCGCGCCACCCCTCCTCTGGAGGGGAATGGAACGGGCGCTTACGGCACCCTACACCTCATCCGGCGCTGGTGCGCCACCTTCCCCTCAAGGGGAAGGCTTTTGGTCCGCTTATCTCTTGCAACTGAAAGCAAACTGCTAGAATCCAAATCGCACCGCCAAATCATCGTTTGCTTGACTGGTGGATCATTCAGTGCTCACCTAAGCAAGCAATGTTTTGATGCCAAACATCCACTTAAAAACAGCGGGACTGCCGCCCGGCGATCATGCGCCAAAGCAACAGTCCCGCTGTTTTTTTCAATTGGAATCAGTAGCCCACGCGGAGCGTCTTGATCTCAAAGGGCCTAAAGGTGAGGGAGGCGGTGTCCCCTGCCGCAAGCGCTTCCTGTTCCTCCTCCAGCATGTTGGTGAGGGCAAGGCTCTTCACCGGATTACCGAAGGAAAGGGTAGCGTTCGTATACGCGCCTGTGGCTTCATACAGCCGCAGGATGTAGGCGTAGGCGGTATCCTCGCAAGGCTTCACCGCCTCAATGATCACATTGGGCGCGTCCACCTGCAAAAGGGAAGGAAGCGCTTTGGCCCCATCCTTTTTAAGGGACAGATAGTTAAAGGCGTAGGCGGGCTGGACCACCGTTTCGGCGGAGAAATCCCCCGCGTGGGGAAGGATCGCGTAGCGGCACACATGGCGGCCACGATCGCCCAGGTGGTCGGGGCGCTCGCCGCCCTTGTGCAGCGACAGGCGCATGGAGCCTTCCCGGACGGACAGGCCATACTTGCAATCGTTGAGGATGGCCAAGCCAAATCCCGCCTCCGACAGGTCGGAATACTTGTGGTTGCAGATCTCGAACCGTGCCTTTTCCTGGGGGGTGGAGCGGTGGTTGCTGCGGCGGATGAAGCCGAACTGAATCTCGTTGCGCACCCCGTCGCAAAGAAGTGCCGTATCAAACGCCGCCTTCAGGAAACGGTGGCCGTCCTGCCAATCGATGACCATCTCAAAGTTCACCTGGGGGCTGAAGGCGTCAAACACCATGTCCTGGATGAGGGTGGAGGCGAGCGTCAGCTGATAGACGCTGCGGACGCGCACCTGGACAGCGCCTACGCTCACGATCTCCCGCTTTAAAAGGCGGCTCGTGTCGGCGAATTTATCCTCCAGGTCGGCATCGATATCCCAGTTGTCCCAGGCGGCGGGCAGATCTTCGGCAACCAGGAAGGTATTGAAGGCGTACCCTTCCTTGTCCACCAGCTCCCGGCCCGTGCGCAGGTCCACAAAGGAGGTAAGCGCCCCGTTTTGTGAAAAGCGTACCCGAGCAAAAGGCGTGGTGAGCGTATCCCCTTCCAATATAAAGGGGTTCTTTTGCGTTTGCGGCTCCCCCGGCTCCCACGCAAGTTCCACTGAGCCGAAGGCGGGAATTTCGATGCCCGCCACCGCTAGCATCTCCCGGCCATCCATATCCACATAAGCCTGCTGGGGATTGCCTCCCGCGACGCGGCAGCCAGGCCGCCGGGGAAGGTAAACCGTGTCGCGCCTTACAAAGGACAGGGGGTTAAATAGCGTGGTATGGGATTCGCTTTTCTCCCCCGAAAGCAGCGCCTGGGACAATTCTTCCGCCTGGCTGATAGCGTTTGAGGTGGCGGCGATGGACTCCTCATGCACCCGATGGATGCAGGTGCCCGGCAATATATCATGGAACTGGTTGACTAAGAGCGTATCCATCAAAGGGCGCACCGCCTCCCCGTCGGCGGGTTTTTGGTGGAACACAGCGTCCCGTACGGTGAGCAACTCCAGGTTGTGCAGCGCGATCTCCAAAAGGCGGTTATTGCGCTTGATCTGGTGCTGGTTGGTGAGCGTGCCACGGTGCAGTTCCAAATAGAGCTCCCCGGCATACAGGGTAGGCTCGCGCAGCTCTTCCTTCAGCTTTTTCATGAAGCGGCTCACGTTTGTATGTTCCGAGCGGGGCACGCCCTCCAGATCGGCAAGCCGGCGGCTCATCTCGATCATTTCAAACTCCGGCCCGCCTCCCCCATCCCCCTTGCCGTAGGAGAACAGGCGCATGCGGGCGGTCATTTTTTCCTGCATGGGGCTGTTGTTGATATTCCCCTGGGCGGTGATATCCATCAGCGTGGCAGGTTCCGGGCCGATGTGAGTCACGTTGAGGTGGGTCAGCACTTTACTTCCGTCCAGCCCCTTCCAATAGAAGGAAGTGGAAGGAAAGCGGTTGGTATCGTTCCAGGCCATTTTGGTGGTGAGGAAGCTGGTAGCGCCGCACCCCAGCATGATTTGCGGGATGGCGTAGCTGTAGCCGAAGGTATCGGGCAGCCAGAAGGCGTCGGAGAGGACGCCGAAGTACTTTTGGGTAAAGCGCTGTCCCCACAGGAACTGGCGGATCATGTATTCACCGCCGGTGAGGTTGCAGTCGCACTCCACCCATACGCCACCGTTCATTTCGTAGCGGCCCTGCGCCACCTTTTCCTGGATTCTTGCAAACAATTCCGGGTAGTAGACCCTGATCCAGTTGCTGTGGCAGGCGGAGGACTGGGTGAAGGTGTACTCCGGGTACTCCTCCATCAGGTTCAATTGGTTGGCGTAGGTGCGGGCGCACTTTTTCACCGTCTCCACAATGGGCCAGAGCCAGGCGGTATCCATATGGCTGTGACCCACCAGGCCCACGTAAGCAGTGGTAGGGCCGTTATGCTTTTGCAATTGTTCCTTCAAAAGCGGCAGCGTAGCTTGAAGCCCCGCACGGAATTCCTCCTGGGAAACCCTATCCGGATCGTAAAAAAGTTCGCGGTGGACTTTTAAAAGCGAGTACAGGATATCTGCCCGTCGGAAGCTGTCCTCATTCAGGGCGCCGGCCAGGCTTAAAAGCGTTCGCAAGTCAAAAAGGTATTCCATCACCTGATCATCCCGCAGGCAGACATCCACAGGGCCCAGGGGATAGGTGAAATCCTCCTGGCTCTCCTGTGTGAGGGGAAAGCAGCCGGGCATCTGATGATAAGCGTAATATTCCAGGGCCATCTCCACCTTTGCCCCCGCCCGGGCGCATGCCACAAAGCGGTTGCAGTAGTGGTTGCCATGGCTGCCCACCAGCGTTTTTTGAGCAAAGTTGCTGTGGATCTTCTCATCCACCCAAAGAGTGGCCTCATACCCGCCAATGCGGGGATAAAGGAACAGGTCCTTCCCATTTAATTCAGGAGGGACCGTATACGCACCTCGGAACCAGCCGTATTGGCCTTCCCCGCCCCAGCGGCCTATTGCAGGCAATGGACCGAATTGCGATTCCTCCGGGATATGATGGAGAGGTTCGGCGGTTTGGAAAAAGCGTACAGCCACCTCGTCCACCTTTTGAAAGAGGCGTCTTTCCAGGGTGGATTCCAAGCGTTTGAGCTTTACCAGCGTCTGTGCCACGCTTTTTTCGGTAAGCATCGGTATTCTCCTTTATGTGAAATCCTATAAATGAAAATAGCCAAAGAACAGCAGGGGGCGGAATTTCGGTCCCCCTGCTGTTACAAATCGTTCCTGGGGCATTCCCCGGTGGTGGTGCCCACGATCAGCTTCGTAGGGACCACAATGTTTTTAGCCGGTTTCACAGCCCCGCCCATGCTGCCAAGCAGCAGTTCCGCCACATGTTTGCCGATCAGCTCCTGGTCCTGGCGGGCAGTGGTGATAGTCCCGGGCAGCACGTGAGCCCATTCTGAATCGTCAAAGCCGCATACGCTCAAGTCCCTGGGCACGCTGATATTCATCTCACGGCAGGCCATCAGGATCTGAAATGCCAATTCGTCATGCTCGGCCATAATGGCGGTGACGCCCTGGAGCATAAGCTGCTTGATCTTCTCGCCCAGGGGGCCGGGTTCGCCTTCGATACTGCTCCTGCGCAGGTTTTCCACCATGTCGGTGACGATGAAATCGCTGCGCAGCGCAAGGCCCGCCTTCTCGTGAGCCAGAACGTAGCCTGCGATGCGGTCGCACACGGTGCGCCGTTCCTCTGGCTGAACGCCGGAGATATAGGCGATGCGCCTGTGGCCCAGGGAGATCAAATGCTCCATGAGCTGCGTAGTGCCACCCAAGTTATCGCTGGTAACGGAGCTGATGTAGGGGCAGTTGCTGGGGATATCCATGATGACGACGGGCTTGCCGGAAAAGACAAGCTGATTCAGGGTATTGATGTGGATATCGGAAGATTTGGGATAATAGGCCACACCCGCCACGTGCATGGTGGTCAACTGGGTCAAGATGGTGCGGCCCCGGGAAGGGGGATCATCCTCTGTGATATAGATGGAAGCGTAGCAGCCCTGGTCGGTGAGGGTATGACTGGCGGCCTGAAAGGCAGTTGTGAGGCCGGTACGGCTGATGTTGAAGGGAAAAATAAAGGCGAATAAGCTGCTTACGGCCTGCTGCTGGGATTCCTTTTGATAGATGTCCCTGGAGACAAAGCTACCTATGCCGCGCTTGCGGTAAAGAATGCCCCGGTTTTCCAGCTCCGTCATGGCCCGGCGCGCGGTGATACGGCTGATGCCATGCTTTTCCATGAGCTTGCTTTCTGTACAGATAGGG
>JAEWAH010000138.1 GCA_023391725.1 Bacillota bacterium
CTTATAAAGTTTTCTTGGAGGGGTGCGGGGCTCCGAAGTCTGGCCGCCCCCAGTGGGGGCAAAGGGCCAGACGAAGGAGGCCAGCGAAACGAGCAATGCGAGCGGCAGCGAGCAGTGCGACGATTGAGATGGCTCGGCCCTTTCTCAAAAGAAGCCCTCCCCGCCACTTCCCCGCCTCACCCTTCTCTCGTTGACAAATGCGCACGTTCGTTCTATGATAAGGGGTAATGGAAATGGCTTGGGAGGGCGCATGGTTATACTAGGCATCGATCCGGGGCTGGCGATATTGGGCTGGGGCGTGATCGAAACATCAGGGCCGAAACTGAAGCTCATCCAGTACGGCGCGGTCACCACGGCAGCAGGAACGCCTACATATTTAAGGCTGAGAGCCATCCAACTGGGCATCCGGGACATTATTCAATTGTACAAGCCTGATGAAATCGCCTTTGAGGAGCTATTTTTTGCCCGGAACGTAACAACCGCCTTTCAGGTGGGCGCGGCCCGGGGCGCGGCTATCATCGCCGCAGCGGAACAGACCGAAAACCTGTATGAGTATACACCCATGCAGATCAAGCAGGCCGTGGTCGGCTACGGCAAGGCGGAAAAACGTCAGGTGCAGCAGATGGTGAAGATCCTGCTTTCCATGGACGAAATCCCCAAGCCCGACGACGCCGCCGATGGGCTGGCCGCGGCCATCACCCACGCGAACACGGGATATAACAAGCTTCAATTCAAGATGAAGTAACCGGAGGAAGCCATGTACGCATTCATTGCGGGCCGGGTGGCGGAAAAGGGCAAGGGAGAGCTGGTGCTGGAGGCCGGGGGCGTGGGCTACGCGCTGCAATGCAGCGTGAACACGCTGGCCGCGGCGCCGCAGGTTGGCGAAGCCATGCGCTGCTATACGTTTCTTTCCGTAAGGGAGGACGCGCTGGAGCTTTTCGGCTTTTCCACCCATGAGGAAAAGGCCATGTTCCTGCGGCTGGTGGGTATCAGCGGCATCGGCCCGCGCACCGCGCTGGGCGTACTGGGGAGCATGCCGCTGAAAGATTTGCATTTGGCCATCCTCACCGGGGACGTAAACGCTTTAAGCCGCGCGCCGGGCGTGGGCAAGAAGACCGCCCAGCGCATTGCGCTGGAGCTTAAGGACCAGGTATCTCAAGAGGCGCTCACAGGCTTGCCCCAGGAACATTACTCCGGGGAAGCGGTGCAGGGCGACGCGTTTACTGAGGCGCTCCAGGCGCTGCAATCCCTGGGCTATACGCCCGTGGAGGCCAGCCGTGCGTTGCAGGCAGTGCGCGGGAAGTCCGATAAGGCCGATGAATTGATCAAGCTGGCGCTAAGGAGTATGGCGGGGATGTAGGATGAAGTACCTGACGCCGCTGCGGCGGCTACACCTATCCGGACTTAAGCGCCACTTCCCCCTCCCTCATCCGCCGCCTGCGGGCGGCACCTTCCCCTAAAGGGGAAGGCAAGGGCGAAGGGTGAGCGAAGCGAACCTGGAGCATACGACGGCGAAGCCGGAGGATGCGGAACACCGGGCAAGCGAAGCGCTGTACGGTGTGCAGGCGGGGAAGCCTTTAGGATGGCATCGGTGCCTGTATGCTTATTCTGCTATTTCAGCCGCATCACAGATGAAGGAGAACTTCCATGTCTGACGACCGATTGATGATGACCGGGTACCGCCCCGAGGACGACGCCCAGGAACAGTCCCTGCGGCCCCATACCCTTCGGGAATACATCGGCCAGCGGGCTGTGAAGGAAAGCCTGCAGGTGTACATTCAGGCGGCCTTACAGCGCCGGGAGTCCCTGGACCATATCCTGCTATATGGCCCGCCGGGCTTGGGCAAGACGACCCTGGCCTGCATCATCGCCAGCGAAATGGGGCAGAACATCCGCATTACCTCCGGCCCGGCCATCGACCGGCCCGGCGATTTGGCCTCCATCCTCACGAACCTCAATTCCGGGGATGTGCTGTTTATCGACGAGATCCATCGCTTAAGCCGCGCGGTGGAGGAAGTGCTCTACCCCGCCATGGAAGATTACGCTTTGGACATCATGATCGGCAAGGGGCCCACCGCACGGTCTATCCGCCTGGATCTGCCCAAGTTCACACTGGTTGGCGCCACTACCCGGGCGGGGCAATTGTCCGCACCTTTGCGTGATCGTTTTGGCATCCTGTTTAGGCTGGAGATCTACAGTCCTGCGGAGCTTTCGCAGATCGTGCGCCGCAGCGCGGGGATCATGCATGTAGACGCCCAGGAAGACGGCATTTTGGAGATCGCACGCCGCAGCCGGGGCACGCCGCGTATCGCCAACCGCATGCTAAAGCGTGTGCGCGACTTTGCCCAAGTGCGGGCCGAGGGCACCATTACCGCCCAGGTAGCCCGGGAGGGCCTGGACATGCTGGACGTTGATGATCTGGGTTTGGACCGGGTGGACAGGACAATGCTTGCCACCATGATGGACAAGTTTAGCGGCGGCCCCGTGGGGCTGGATACATTGGCCGCGACGACCGGCGAGGACCCGGTGACAATCGAGGATGTGTACGAGCCGTATTTGATGCAGCTGGGCTTCATCATGCGTACGCCCCGGGGAAGGGTATGCACGCCGTCTGCCTATGCGCACCTAAAGCGCACTCCCCCAGCCCAGTCCCAGGAGAGCGAAGATCAAATGCGGCTGGATGTTTGATTCGAAGGTTTCCCTCATCCGCCGCCTGCGGGCGGCACCTTCCCCTAAAGGGGAAGGCAAGACGGAGAAGGCTTGGGAGGGTGGCCGTAAGCCAGCAATGATTGAACCGTAGGGAGAAAAGCCCCGGTTGCTCCTGCAGACGCAAATGATTTTCCCAATCTAGCATGGAACCCAAAGGTCCAGGGCAACCGGAAAGCCCTGGTCATGCTCGCAGGCGCGAATCCTCCCATGAAACGAGAAACAAGCCAGATAGCAAGGGATATAAACATACATGAAAACTTCCGACTTTTCCTATGATCTTCCCCAGGAACTGATTGCTCAGACCCCCATGGAACCCCGGGACGCCAGCCGCTTGCTGGTATACGATCGGAAAACCGGGCAGACCGTGCACCGGATCTTCCGCGACCTGCCGGAATACCTGCATAAGGGCGACGTTCTTGTAGTCAACCAGACAAAGGTCATACCGGCCAGGCTTCTGGGCATTAAGGAAGACACGAAAGTCCCCATTGAACTTCTGCTGCTCAAGCGTCTGAATCAAACCGATTGGGAAGCCCTGGTCCGGCCAGGCAGGCGGTTAAAGCCCGGCAGTCTTTGCGTTTTTGGCGATGGGCTTTTGAAGGCGCAGATTCTGGACAGCGTGGAGGAAACTGGCGGACGCACGGTGCGCTTTACTTACGAGGGCGTGTTTGAAACGCTGCTGGACAAGCTGGGCGAGATGCCCCTGCCCCCCTACATCCACGAAAAGCTTAAAGATGGCAGCCGCTATCAGACCGTGTACGCCAAGCAAGAGGGCAGCGCAGCCGCCCCTACCGCCGGGCTGCACTTTACCCCGGAATTGTTGGACCGCATCCGGGGGATGGGCGTTCCCATCATTCCCATTCTTTTGCATGTGGGCCTGGGCACCTTCCGTCCGGTAAAGGCAGAAAATGTGGACGAACATGTGATGCACTCGGAGTACTACGAGGTGACGCCCGAAGCGGCGGAGGCCATCAATACCGCCAGGAAAAACGGCGGGCGGTGCGTGTGCGTGGGCACCACCTGCGTGCGCACGCTGGAAACGGCGGCGGACGTAAGTGGCGTCATCCATCCGGGCTGCGGCAACACGAACATCTTTATTACCCCCGGCAAGCCTTTTCACGCCGTGGACGCGCTGATCACCAACTTCCACCTGCCGGAAAGCACGCTTTTGATGCTGATATCGGCCTTTATGGGCCGGGAGCAGGCACTTGCCGCCTACCGGGAGGCCGTTTCACAAAAATACCGTTTCTTTTCCTTTGGGGACGCGATGCTGATTGTGTGAGGGGAGGACCTCCTATGCGCAGCATGATCTTCCGTTTCTTCGCCTGTGTGGGGGCCGTGCCCCTGTGCGTGTACCTGCTGCCCGGTGTCACGGCCACGGATTACACCTATGCCGTGGTAGCCGGGGCGGTGCTGGGCGTGATCTACCTGACGCTGCGGCCGGTAATGAAGCTGGTGCTGGGCGTGTTCAACCTGTTCACCCTGGGGCTTTTGTACGTGGTTCTGGACGCCTGGCTGGTGCAGCTTTGCAGCTGGATCATGGAAGGCAAATTCCATGTGGACGATTTCCTTTGGGCGCTGGCTACGGCGCTGATCGTGAACGTGCTTCGAAGCATCATCGGGAAGATGTTCAAGCCTGCCAAATGATTTCATGTATGACTACACCTGATGACGCCCGCAGGGAGGGAGAAAGATGCCGGAATCCGAGGAAGTTCTTGCTGTTTTGCAGGCGCATTATCCCCTTGGAATCAAGGAAGTCTCCTTCTTTAGGGACGGCGGCAGCTTGTCCTTCGTGGTGGAGGCGGAAAACCAAAAGCTGTTCTTGCGGATCATCCGTCCCGCGTTTTTGGATACAGCACGTCAATCCATCGCTATCCACCTGCATCTGATCAATAACGGGGTTCCGGTCCCCGCCATCATCTTCACGAAGGACGGCGCGCCCTCTGTCACTGTCTCAGGGCTACAGGGGGAATCTCTGTATATCCTGTACGAGTATCTGCAGGACATCGATCTGGATGCAGCAGCGGACGCCGTTGAACTGGGTCAGCTTGCCGGCAGGCTCCACAGCACGATGAAAAGTTACAGCGGAGAACTGGTGCAGCGCGACCGGTATTTCTTTATTGACAGGTATATCGATCTGCTGCGGAAAAAGCAATATCCCAAGGCTGATGAATTTCTGGGCTATGGGCTGGCCGTGTGGGAAAGGGTCAAAGACTTGCCCCGGGGCTATTGCCACGGCGATTTTCACGCGGGAAATATCTTGAAGACCCCCGCCGGGCAGATGTATATGATCGACTTTGACACCTCCTGCCAAGCTTTTCCCATGTATGACGTAATGATGATGTGCAACCGCACGCACTACTTCCGCTTTTACAAAAAGGGCTATGCCTCCTCCAAAGCAATGCTCAAGCAGTTTTTGACGGGCTACCGGCAATATAGCGATTTGAGCGACGCGGAGATCCATTCGTTCTTTGACCTGATCGCCGTGTATCATTTTCAGCTTCAGGCCACGATCATCGAGATTTACGGCCTTGATTGTGTAAACGAAGAATTTCTTGACAGCCAATTGGATTGGCTGTGCAAATGGCGGGAACAGTGCGCCGCCAACTTAGCATTGTAATGTGCCGCAGGCCATTTAGGCCGGAGGGGTTATGCCTACAGAGAACATAAATGCCGGGGCCGTATCCAACGCCATGATGATGGAGGCCGTGCAGCTGGCCGGCCGGATCATCCTGGAAAATGGCGGGGAGACCTACCGGGTGGAGGATACCGTGGAGCGCATGGGCCGCGCCTTTGGGTGCACAAAGGTGGAAGTATTCGCCGTGCCCAGCGGCGTGTTTATCAACCTGGCTTTTCCCGACGGGGAAGAAAAAACATCCGTCAAGCGCATCCGCCGCCGGGGCACGCACCTAAAAAAGGTAGACGACGCCAACCAGGTCAGCCGGGCGGTGGCCGCGGGAGACATTACACCGGAAGAGGCGCTCACCCAACTGAAAGAGATCGAAAACTGGGAGGACGCAAAAGGCCGGGCACTGATGCCCTGGGCCGCTGGGCTGTCTGCCCTGAGTTTTGCCATGATGTTCGGCGGAAGCCTGGTGGATGGGGCTGCAGCCTTTGTCTGCGCCGTGCTCACCCAAGGGCTGAACAGGTTCCTGCGCAAATACAGCATGCATCAAATCGTCTCCAGCCTTCTGGGGGGAGGTATCTGCACGCTGCTGCCGCTGGCTTTTCATTATCTCACCGGTCTGGGGCTGGTGGATACCATGGTAGCCGGGGCGCTGATGCCCCTGCTCCCGGGGCTTTCCATGATCAACGCGGTGCAGGATACGATCCGGGGCGACCTGCTCTCCGGGGTCACACATGCCGCCCAGGCCATCCTCACTTGCGCGCTGGTGGCCGGCGGGGCGCTGGCGGCCCAAAGCCTTTTCTTGCTGCTGAAAGGGGGCGTGGTGTGACGTGCTGGCCACTATGCTTATCGCCCTTGTCACCAGCTATCTGGCCACCCTTGCCTTTGGGGTGCTGCTCCACGCCCCAAGCCGGGCGCTCTATTGGGCGGCGCTCCTGGGCGCTGTCGCCCAGGGCTGCGTCACAGGACTTCAGATGGCCGGGGTCTCCATGGAACTGGCTATCTTCCTGGGATCCATGGGCGCGTCCATCCTGGCGGAGATTTGCGCCAGGCGTATGAAAATGGCCGTTACGGTGTTCGTGACCCTCTCCATCATTCCCCTGGTGCCCGGCCTTGCATTGTATCGGGCCATGGCCTCCCTGGCCCAGGGCGCAAGCCAGGCCGGAGCGGATATGGGCGTTTCCGCCATGATCACCTTTTTGATGATCGCGCTTGGCGTCGGCATGGGGTCGTTCATAGCGAGGTTGCGCAGGGGCTCCGCCCCTTTAACCCCGCCAAAGGGATAAATCCCTTTGGGATCCCTATGACATAAAGGAATTAGCCAAACAATATAAAGCGAGCGGCAGGAGGTTTCTCCTGCCGCTCGTTGCCTCATCCGGCGCTGCGCGCCGCCTTCCCCTAAAGGGGAAGGCAAGCCAATTGGTCTATTCATTAGGCATAGGGATTCCAAAGGGGCCGGCCCCTTTGGCGTCTCCCCCCCTACCTGACTATCTCCACGTACGTCTGCCCGGTGAGCGCCTTCCAGGCGGCACGGATGACGTTCTGGTTGGTGACGCCGTAATCCGGGTCGTTTTGCATGCACTCAGCCATATCCCGGAGGAAATGGACGCAAAGGTGACCGTCAAAGTCGTTGCCGATGATCGCTCCGCTTAAGTGCGGAGTATCGTGGGTGGCGGCAACCGTCCAGCGCCCATCGGGGATCCGCACATATACGGGCTTTGGCGTCCAGGTGGTCTTGCCCCCAAAGGCGAGCCTCATAATCTGCGTATCCCGGAGCGTGAGCGGCTCGGAATCGGCATGGTGGCCCAGGGCATATAGCCGAAGCGTCCAGCTGCGCTTGGTGGCGGGATCGAACACCAGCATATTCTGCCCGCTCTTCATGCTGGGCTTGACCACATCATACCAGTGCAAAAGCTGCACCTGGCTCTTGCTGGGCCCATCGATGATGCCCGCGCCTTCCTCCAATGCAGGCAGGGGGGTGGAGGCATCCTTGGCGTCGCTGCTGTACAGCAAAAGCTGAGTCTCTGACCCGGCGATACCATCGGACACAAGGCCGTTGCGGTTCTGGAAGTCCGCCACCGCTTCCCTTGTCTCCGTGGAATAGGTTCCGGTGACGGTAGCCTTGTAGCCCAGCTCTTTCAAGCGGGTCTGCAAATTGGTCACGGCCGCGCCGGTGGAGTTGAGTTTCAGCGTGGCGTAGTTGGGCGGGGGTGTCTGGCTCGCGTCGCGGGGGGAGCTTCCGAATAGTGCGGCGTAGGTCTTGGGCCCTGCCAGACCATCGCTGGTCAAGCCGTTATTTGTCTGGAAAGCCTTTACGGCATTCATCGTAGCATCATCGTAAGTGCTGTTGATGCTGCCTTTGTAATATTTCAATTCCGCGAGCTTCTGCTGACCCAATTTCACATCCGCCCCCGTCATACCCTTTTTTAGCGTGCGGGTGGGGATGCCGGGCGTCGGGGTGGGGGTTGTGGGCTTAGGCGTATTCGTTGGGG